>JAYUUX010000111.1:0-8031 GCA_043754645.1 Verrucomicrobiales bacterium
GCCCATAGCCTCGCGCCACGTCGTGATGAAAACGTTCGAGCAACTCGGGTTCCGTGGCCGCCTGATCGCCGTCGAGGGCATCGACGGTTCGGGCAAGTCCACCCAGATCTATCTCCTCAAACGCTGGATGGAGCTCCAGGGCCTGAAGGTCTTCTTCAGCGAATGGAACTCCTCCGTCCTCGTGAAGGCCGCCACCTCGAAGGGCAAACGCCGCGAACTGCTCTCGCCCACGACCTTCTCGCTCATCCACGCCACGGACTTCGCGGACCGCTACGAACGCCAGCTCCTGCCGTTGCTCAAGGCCGGCTACATCGTGCTGTGCGACCGCTACATCTTCACCGCCTTCGCCCGCGACACCGTCCGCGGTTGCCCGCCGGAATGGGTCCGCGGCATCTACGACTTCGCCGCGCTGCCGGACATGACGTTCTTCTTCAAGGCGCCGCTCGAAACGTCGCTCGGGCGCATCCTGGAAGGCCGGCCGGAGTTGAAATACTTCGAGGCCGGGATGGATCTGCGGCTCTCGCCCGATATCACGGAAAGCTTCCGCATCTTCCAGGGCCGGATCCTCGAGCAGTATCTGGCGATGAGCACGGAGTTCAAATTCCACATCGTGGACGCCTCGCAGCAGATCGAGCCGCAGCAGGCGCTGGTGCGCGACCTGGTCAGCTCGTTCATCCCGCTCGACCAGTTCCGCCGCGAGAAGGCCTGACCATGCCAACCACGAAGGACCAGGAATGATCCCAAGTCCGAATCGAGCCCGGTGGAGTCCGGCACGTGCCGAACTTCTTCTGCTCCTCCCTCACCCCGGCCCTCTCCCGCTGGGAGAGGGTGAATGGCAGCCAGCTCCTGTTTCAGGCGGACCCTTTCGGGTAACAGGACGACCAGCGCGGACTCTTTGGAACCGCCGCTGCGGGCGATGCTCCCTCTCCCAGCGGGAGAGGGCCGGGGTGAGGGAGGACGCTCCCGATATCAACCGGCTTCCTCTCATCGTTCGGCTACACGCCTTCGTGTCCATTCGTGTTCATTCGTGGTTCACCCCCGTTTTCCCGCGCCCATGAAAGCCTCTCTTCGACTTCCCAAGAACGGCCGGACCATCGTCGTGCCGCAACCGAGTTCGCGCCGTTTCTACGGCCACGGCATCCCAGGGCTCGATCCCTCCAAGCTCGGCGGCAAGCTCGTCGTCATCGAAGGCGCGGACGGCTCGGGCCGCTCCACGCAGATCACGCGTCTCGTGGAATGGCTGGAAGGCTGCGGCCACGCCACCGTGCAGGTCGGCCTGAAGCGTTCCACCCTCGTCAGCGAGGAGCTCAACCAGGCCAAACGCGGGAACATCCTCAGCCGGACGACGCTCTCGCTCTTCTACGCCACCGACTTTGCCGACCAGATCGAGAACGTCATCATCCCGTCGCTCCGGGCCGGTTTCATCGTCATCGCGGACCGCTACATCTACACGCTCATGGCACGCGACATGGCGCGCGGCGCGGATCCGGCCTGGTTGCGGAACCTCTACGGCATGGCCCTTGTGCCGGACATCGTCTTCTACCTGAACGTCCCGGCCGAGGAGCTGGTGCAACGCAACTTCGCCAAGGATTACGCCCTCGACTACTGGGAGAGCGGCATGGACCTCGGGCTTTCGCACGACATGTTCGACAGCTTCATCCGCTACCAGGCGATGATCGTCGACATGTTCAAGAAGATGCAGAAGACCTATGGCTTCACCATCGTCGATGCCAGCCGTTCGTCAGACGAGATCAACCTCGAGCTCCAGAAGAAGATCGAAGCCGTCATGCGCGGCAAGTAACCCCAACCCAACCATTCCCTATGGCTGAAGCAGGTTCCAAGCAGGAGGTCTACGTCGGAGTCGACATGGGCGGCACGAAGGTGCTGGCGGGCGTGTTCGACACGCAGCTCCGCCTCATCGGCACGGAGAAGGTCAGCACCAAGTCCGAGCGCGGCGTCGAAGCAGTCCTCGAACGCGTCAACCGGGTCGTCCGCGACGCAGTGGACGAGTGCGACCTGACGATGAAGCAGGTCAAGGGCATCGGCATCGGCGCACCCGGAGCGGTCGATCCCGAGTCCGGCAAGGTCCTCTTCGCACCCAATCTGCGATGGACCGATGTCCCGCTGAAGAAGGACCTCGAGAAGCTCCTCGAAGTTCCCGTCTTCATCGAGAACGACTGCAACGCCTGCGCGCTGGGCGTCTTCGAGCGGCAGCTCAAGGGGAAGTTCAAGCACGTCGTCGGCATCTTCATCGGCACGGGCATCGGCGCCGGCATCATCCTCGACGGGAAACTTTTCAGCGGCTTCAACCGCACCGCCGGCGAGATCGGCCACATGGTCATCGACGCCGGCTCCGAACTGAAATGCGGCTGCGGCAACAAGGGCTGCTTCGAGGCGCTTGCCAGCCGCACGGCCATCTTCAAGCGGCTCAAGGACGAAGTGAAGAAGGGCGAGAAGACCGTCCTCACCGAGATGCTGGGCGACGACCTCGCCGACATGCGCAGCGGCGACCTTAGGAAAGCCATCCGCAAGAACGACAAACTCGTCAACAAGGTCGTCGCCGACGCCGCCTATCACACGGGAATTGCCGTCGCCAACATCATCAACGTGCTCAACCCCGAGGCCATCGTGCTCGGCGGCGGCGTGATCGATGCGCTGGAAGGCGAGATGATGAGCATCATCACCGAGGTCGCGAAGGACTACGCCATGCAGGGAACTTTCAAGGGCGTTGAGATCATCGCCGCCAATGACGCGGACAACGTCGGCATCGTCGGGGCCGCCGTCCTCGCGCGTCGCGAGTCGAAGTAACGCTGCCTCGCAGCAAATCAGCTTTCGGCCTTTGGCCTTCCGATTTCGTCATTCCACCGCATGCCACATCGTTCGTCCAACCCGCCCGCTATTTTCCGCTCTCCCCCAGCGGCCCAGCGGCGCGCCGTCATCGACATCGGCACCAACTCGGTGAAGCTGCTTGTGGCCGATGTCACCGCGGATGACGTCGTCCCCGTCCTCGAAACCAGCCGCCAGACCCGCTTGGGACAGGGATTCTACGAAACACATCGGCTCCTCCAGAAACCCATCCTCGACACCGCCCGCACCGCCGGTGAGTTCGCCGCGCGCGCCCGGGCCGAAGGCGCGGCCAGCGTCCGCATCATCGCCACCAGCGCCGCGCGCGATGCCATCAACGCCGCCGAACTCATCGCTGCCATCGAGGAAGCCGCGCACGCCAAGGTGGAGGTCATCACCGGCAACCAGGAAGCCGACTGGGCCTTCGCCGGCGTGGTAAGCGATCCGCGTTTCGCCCATGCCGTCCTCATCCTCGACATCGGCGGCGGCAGCACCGAATTCATCCTGGGCGAAGAACGCCGCAGCCTTTTCCGCCACAGCTACAAGCTCGGCACGGTCCGGACGCTGGAGAAGCACCCGATCCCCGATCCGCCCACGCCCGCTTCGCTCGCGGCCTACCGCAAACACCTCGACACGTTTTTAGCCGACCACGTCGAACCCCAGCTCGGCCCTGTGCTGCGCGCTCTTCACCAACGCCCCGTCCTCGTCGGCACCGGCGGCACCGCCTCGATCCTATCGCGCGTCCATCTCACGACGGACGCCTTCGAGCGCGACGCCATCGAAGCCGTCCGCCTGAAGCCCTCCGAACTTACCGCGCACTTGGAACACCTCTGGAGTCTCCCGCTGGAAGAGCGGCGCAAGGTTCCCGGCATCCCGCCCGAACGCGCCGACGTCATCCTGCCAGGCATCGCCATCCTCGAAGCAATCCTCCGCCAATTCGACCTGCCCGAGTTCCAAGTCAGCACCCGCGGCCTGCGCTTCGCGGCGCTGAAGCCGTAGGCAGGGCTTCCGGCCCCACCTGAAAATCACACCGTGAACTCCGCCCACAGCGGCCGGTGGTCGCTGAGGTAGTAGCGGATGTAGCTGCGGAACTGCACGGGCGTCTTGGTCTTCCACAGCTCTCCAAAGACCGCACCGTCGAAGTCGAACACGCCCGACTTGCCGGTGAACCGCGCGCCGGCTCCGGTCGGGAAGAAGGCCACCTGGTCATACGCCTGGTCGCCCTGGAGATTCGAGCCGACCTGCGTCGAATGATCCGGCAACTGCAGGCCCGTTCGGGTGAGCGCCTTGAAGATGGGATCGGTGGGATCGACTTTCGGCAGGTTGAAATCGCCGAGCGCGGCGATGAGCGGGGTGAAGGCGTTCTTGCTCTTCGATTCCCGTTCGCACCAGCGGGCCACGGCGTAGGCCTCGAGCGCACGCCGTTCGAGGGAGGCCTTGGCGGAATCATCGCCGTAGTAGAGGTGCACGTTCACGAGGCAGAAGACCGTCTTCCCCGACTGGAAGGAGACGATGTAGGGATTCCGGTCAAAGCCCTCGAACTTCGCCACCGTGGTCTCCGGGAGCTTCACGTTCTTCAGGTCCGAGGGCTCGACGGCGATTTCCCCGACAAGCTCGCGGGTCGCGACCTTGCCGGAATCGTAGACGAAGGCCATCCGTTCATCGTTGCCGGCGGTGTCGGAGAAGATCACGCGCCACGTCTTCGGCAGCGCGGCCATGAGCTGGTCGAGGCCGGTGCGGTTGTCCTTCACCTCCTGCACCGCCACGAGGTCGAACCACGAGACGACCTCGGCCAGCAGGGCGTAGTCGTCCGGCCGACGCACCTGCGCACCGAGATTAGCGATGTTCCACGTCGCGAGCAGCAGGTGGTTCTTCGTTTTTTGCGGTATGGCGCGGCCTGGTTTGGTGTCGCGCCACTTGCGGAGCGCGGAGCGTTCGGACTTAAGGTCGTAGGCGAATTCGAAGGAAGGTTTTGGAAAGGCGGGCATGGTGTTTCCTGGTGGGTTCTCGGGCCGTTTCGGGACAACGGATTGATGCAACCACGCCGTCGCGAATGCACGTCGCTTTTCGAAGGCCCGGAGCCGGTGCAGCTGGGATTCAAGTCTCGAGCCAAGGGTCATTCAGCAAGAACGTCATTCTCCTGTCCGGTAAATTGCACTTGAACACGGGAAATCCTGGGCGAGTCATACACCGCATGGAAATTCCCGGGCCATTGGTGCCGTTCGACCATCAGCCGCGTCAGCGGATCGTCTACGGCTTGAACGAGGTCGACCGCGTCGGCCTTTTGGCCCGTGAACTGGGCGCCAACCGCGTCCTGCTCGTGACGGATCCGGGCATCGTCGGCGCAGGCCATGCCGGGCGCGTCGCCGCGAACCTGGCCGCCGCCGGACTGCACGTCGCGGTCTATGACAAGGTGGCGGAGAATCCCACCACGGCCCATGTCGCGCGCTGCCTCGCGGTCGCCGCGGCCGAAAAGATCGATTTCTTTGTCGGAATCGGCGGGGGCAGCTCGATGGACACGGCGAAGGGAACCAATTTCCTCCTGACCAACGGCGGCGAGATGAAGGACTACTGGGGAGTGGGCAAGGCGACGAAACCGATGCTCCCGTTGATCGCGATTCCCACGACGGCCGGCACGGGCAGCGAATGCCAGTCGGCCGCATTGATCGCCGACGATGCGACCCACCAGAAGATGGCGTGCCTCGATCCCAAGGCCATGGCGCGGATCGCCATCCTGGATCCGACGCTGACCGTCTCCCAGCCACGCCGCGTCGCCGCCTGCACGGGCATCGACGCCGTCAGCCATGCCGTGGAGACCTGCGTGACCAAGAAACGCACCCCACTCTCCCAGATGTATTCGCGGGAAGCATTCCGCCTTTGCGTCCGCAATTTTCCAGTCGTCATGCAGCACGGGGCCGACGTGAACGCCCGCGGCGAGATGATGCTCGGCGCGGCCTTCGCGGGAACGGCGATCGAGAACTCGATGCTCGGCGCGGGCCACTCGGCGGCGAACCCATTGACGGCCCACTTCGACGTCGTCCACGGACAAGCCATCGGACTGATGCTGCCGCATGTCGTGCGTTTCAACGGCGAAGACCCCGCCTGCGAACGCAGCTATGGAGACATGCTGGCCGCCGCCAACATCCCGTCACTCGGCAGCAAGAGCGCGGCCCATCGCCTTGCCTCCTTGATCGAGGAACTCCTTGTCACCGCCGGTTTGAACGCGCGCTTGCGTGATCTCGGGGTGACGGAGGAGTCCATTCCCGGTTTGGCCATCGAGGCGGCGAAACAGTGGACGGCCAACTTCAATCCACGCCCGACTACGGCGGCGGATTTCGAAGCTCTCTACCGCGCGGCGCTCTGACGGCGAGGGATTGCGGTTTGCGCCGGGGCATTCCTTTGCTTGGATGCGCGCGTGAACGAGCCGCTTTCTGGCCTGACCCTGCTGGTGCTGGACGACGAACCCCTGCTGCGGAAACAGATCTCCGGAAGCTTGGAGCGTCTCGGCGCCGACGTCATGCAGGTGGCGGACGTGGCTGGCGCGCGGCGATTGGCGGCCGACTTCGACTTCGATTTCGCCTTCCTCGACGTGAATCTCCCGGACGGCTTGGGAACCGATCTCCTGAAGGAAAAAGTCTTCCGCCCCGCGACCGGCGTGATCGTGATGACGGCCAACGGCGGGATCGGCGGTGCGGTGGAGGCGATGCGGCTCGGGGCGATCGACTACCTGGTCAAGCCCTTCGACCCGGCGGAACTTCCACTCGTCGTCCGCCGCGCCCAGCACACCCGGCAAAGCGCGCGCGCCATCGAACATCGCCAGGCCAAACCCGACGACGACGGGTTCTTTTTCGGATCGGCGCTCGGCGGGGTCCGCACGCAGTTGGACAAGATCCTCGCGGCAGATCGCCGCATGGGCGAACACCTCCCGCCGGTGCTCATCGTCGGCGAAACCGGCACGGGCAAGAGCACCATCGCCCGCTGGCTTCACCGCAACGGTCCGCGCGCCGGACAGGAACTCGTCGAAGTGAACTGCTCCGCATTGCCGGAGAACCTGGCGGAGTCCGAACTCTTCGGCCACGAACGCGGCGCCTTCACCGATGCCAAGTCCGCGCGGCTCGGACTGTTCGAGGCGGCCAGCGGTGGATCGTTGTTCCTTGATGAGCTGCCGAGCCTTTCTCCCGGCCTTCAGGCCAAGGTCCTGACGGCGATCGAGGACGCGAAGATCCGGCGCGTGGGAGGCAACAAGGCGATCTCCGTCGACGCCCGGATCATCGCGGCGACCAACCGCGACCTGAAAGCGGCGGTGGCGGCGAAGGAATTCCGTGAGGACCTCTACCACCGACTCGACCTCTACCGTGTGGTCATCCCGCCGCTGCGGGATCGTGGCGACGACGTCCTTAAACTGGCCGGCCAGTTGATCACCACGACCTGCCGCCGGCACCGGGTGGCCGAGAAGAAAATCTCCAAACCTGGCAGCGCCCGGATGCTCGCCTACCGATGGCCGGGCAACGTCCGCGAACTGATGCACGAGATCGAACGGGCCGTCGTCTTCGAAGACGGTGCCGAACTCGACTTCCCCCACCTCGCTGGCGATGCAGCGTCCGGAAGTTCCAGCCTGCCGGGCACGGAGTGGTTCAATCCGGCGTTCCGCTACCCCGCCGATGGATTCAGCCTCGACCAGGCTATTGATCGCCTGGTGAAACGCGCTTTGGAACAGACGGATGGCAACGTATCCGGCGCTGCCCGGTTGCTCGGAGTGACCCGCGACTATGTCCGCTATCGGATGGACGGCGGGAAACAGGTCGATGGGTGACCTCACCCAATCCCCGACCCGGTCCGCTGGGGATATTCACCCAAGCGCGGTGTTTCCCCGCGAGGGCGCTTTTGAAACAACGGGCTAAAACTCCAATGCCATCAGGGGTTTTATCCGTTCGCGGGCTGTTGGCATCGGACGTGCATTGATAACGGGTAATCACACCCCAGAGCAGTGTGAGGAAAGAATAACATGAAAAACATCAAACAAGCCGTGTTGGGAACAGTTGCAGGGTTGGCGATGATCGCGATGAGCGCTCATGCCGAGGACCGCGTCAAAAGGCCGGAGATCGGCGCGAACGGCGGACAGATCGTCCGTCCTGAACGCCCCGAGCGCCCCGAGCGCCCGGACCGGCCGCAGTTGCCCCCCGAGAT
>JAYUUX010000112.1:0-3141 GCA_043754645.1 Verrucomicrobiales bacterium
CAGGCGCGAGCGGTTGGAGGATGGGAGAAGGGCATTGCGAGAAGAGCGTTGCCAAACGGGCGTGCCGAAACCACCTCAAACCCAACTCCTGTCCTCAGATCCAACGTCCCTAACCCGCCATGCCACTCGCTCGCAGCAGCGTCCCTTGCACGGCCAACTCCTCGTCCGGCGTCACTGACAGCGGACGCTTCAGCCTGATCGCGTCGGCCAGATCGAGGAACTCGGGGCGATACCGTTCGTAGGCTTGGAGTGGCAGGACACGTTCTCCGACCTCGTAAGGGCCGGCGGCTTTTGCCAGATCGAGGAGGAGCTTCGGCGGCTCGATCGGCTGGAGCCGCATGGTGCCGTTGGTTCCGATCACTTCGAGCGTCCGATGCGCACCGGGATGGCCGTGATTGAGGTTCACCGTCACCGTGGCCAGAGCGCTTGGAAACGTGAGGACAGCGACGCAATTGTCGGCCAGGCCGTCGTTGTCGGCGCCATGATGCGACAGCGTGGCTGCCACGTTGGAAGGCTTACCGAGCATCCGCACGATGGGATCAATGAGATGGCAACCGAGCTCGAACATCCCGCCGCCCTTGAACTCGGCGACCTCCTTCCGGCTGGGCACGTTGAGCATTGAATTGATCTGGCCGCGCACGTGGGTGACGCGCCCCAGCCATCCGCGTTTCACCGCTTCGATCATGGCGTTGATGCCCGGATGGTAGCGCCACATGTAGCCCATCTGCAGGATCAGACGCTTCTTTGAGGCCAGTTCCAGGAGCTGCTCCAACTCGCCCGGATTCACCGCCGGTGGCTTTTCCAGATGAAGATGCCGCCCGGCTTCCAGGACGGCCTTCGCGTCGCGGAAATGGTCGCGGACGGGAGATTCGACGGCGACGACATCGCACGCCTGGAGCAACTCCTCTCTCGCCATCGCCCGGAATCCCCGGTCCTTCAGCTTCTGCCGCAGCCCCGCCTGCTCCTCGCAGAAGCCGATGAGCTCCCACTGACGGAGTTGCCGCACGACATCCATCTTCGACACCCCGTGCGAATGGGACGCACCGAGGAAACCGATTCGAAGGGGCTTGGAGCCTCCGCCCGCCTGCTCGGCCGCATGCGCCGTCATCAGCCCGCCCATTGCGGTCGTGGTTGCCGCGGCGATGAACCGGCGTCGGGTCAGTGCAGCTTCGGGCTTCATGGCGAAATGGTCCGCCGGCGATCCTCAGTAATCCTTCTTGCTGGCGGTGCTTGGCTTCGCGGTCTTGTCCGACGGCTGGAAGACGATGGTGCGCTCCTCGGACTTGGTGGCATCGAGGACGTTCATGGCCTGCTTCTCGGTCATCACCTTCATTTGGGCGGCCATCTGCTCAAGCTCCTGCTGGGTCGGCTCTCGCGAATTGCCGCCGTCCTGGGCTTCCTTTCCGTCCTTGTCCTTGCCGCCGGGTTTCTTGTCCTTCTTCTCCCCGGCGCCTTTGGAATCCTTCTTCTTGTCCTCGTCCTTCTTGTTGCCGGCCTGGCGCTCGTCCTTCTTCTTCTGGTTTTCCTTTTCGCCGCCCTGCTGGTCGGACGGTTCGCTGTCCTCGCCCTCCTGGCCGCTGCCCTCCTTGTTCTGTTTCTGCTTACCCTTGGAGTCCTTCTTCTTCTTCGACTTCTTGGACTTTCCGTCTTGGCTCTGCTGCTGCTCCATCTGCTTTTTGAGCAACTCCAACTGCTTCTGGACGAACTGCAGGTTTGCCTTCGCGTCGCCGTCGGTCTTTTCAAGTTCGAGGCTGCGCCCGAACTCCTTGATCGCGTCCTCCCAGAACGCCTCTCGATCCTCGGGATCATCGGCTTTGGCACCCATGCGGAACAGCGTGTTCCCGATGTTGAAATAGGATTTCTGCTGGATGGACAGGTCTTCGGCCTGGGTCGAGGCGGCGAAATGATCGCGCGCCTTTTCGAAGTCGCCCGCCTTGTAGGCGGCGGTGCCCGCGTTGAAGTGCTGCAGGTCGTCCTTCCGCTCTTCGGCCATGCGGCTGAACTTCTCGTAGGCCTTCGCGTAGTTGCCGCTGTTGTAGTCCTTCAACGCATCGGCCGTGGCCGCGCGCACCGATGACACGCATCCAAGAGCGATGAACATCGAAGACACCATCGCCGCCTTGGTGGCGGATGACGGGCGGACTAATCGTTGGGCTCGGCTTTTCATCCAGAACATTTCCAGCGCCAGCAGAACCGCGGCCAGCAGGACGAACCAGTAATACTGCTCGCGGTAGCTGCGGGTGAGTCTGGACGCGGAATCGCCTTTCGGCAACGTGTCGATGCCCTTCTTGAAGAGCACCTCCATCGGCCGGGCCCCGGCGAGCCGGAGATAGAAGCCGCCCGTTCCCTCCGCAACCTTCTTCAGCAGTGGTTCGTTCAGGCGGGAGCGCACGACGTTGCCGGACTCGTCCTTGAGGAACGCCAACTGGCCCTGCTCATCGGGCACACGAATGACTTCGCCCTGCGGCGTGCCGACACCGACGGTGAAGACGCGGAGCTTGGCCTTTTGTGCCCGGCGGATCGCCGCGTCGATGTCGCCTTCATGGTCTTCGCCGTCCGTGATCATCACGAGGACGCGGTGGTTCTCGCCGCTCTTCTCAAACGCTTTGATGGCGGTATCGATCGCTTCGGCGATGGCGGTTCCGCCCTGCGGGATGATCTCGGTGTCGAGGCCGGCGACGTTCTGACCGAAGGCGAATTCATCCAGCGTCAGCGGGCACTGGAGAAAGGCGGACCCGGCAAACGCGATGAGCCCCAGGCGGTCGGACTTGGCGAACTGCGCCAGATCAAGCGTCGCCAACCGCGCCTTGATCAAACGGCTGTTCGGCGGCTCGTCTACCGCAAGCATGCTGCGTGATGTATCGACGGCCACAAGGATGTCCCGGCCCTGCTGGACGGCCTCTTCCCAGACAACACCCCACTGCGGCCGAGCCAGCGCGACGAGCAGGAGGACCGCGGCGCCGCCGGTCATGAAGACGCGCTGAAGCTCGCGGGTCTGGTCGAAACCGACCGTCAGATCGGCCAGCAACCGTTCCTGGACGAACAGCCGGATCAGCCGCATGCGCCGCCGCCACGACCACCACAGGAACAGCGCCAGCAAAGGCACCACCGCGAGGGCAAACCAGAGAAAGGCGGGATGGG
>JAYUUX010000113.1:0-2539 GCA_043754645.1 Verrucomicrobiales bacterium
TGGCAAAACCGAGCGGGCGAAGGTGCGCCGGCCGTCCAGAAGGCTGGCACTTGGCTCTTCATCATCACGGGCGGCGTGCTGATCGCCATGCTGAACATCTTCATGACGGAGTTCAGCCTCCCGAACGACCAAAGGACCGCCACCTTCTACCAGGTTTCCTGCGCCGCGTATCCGTTCTACATGACCATCCTTGCGCGGGCTTCAAAGACCCGGTGGGCGGCGACCAAGGCCTCGCTGGTCTACATGGCGATCGTCGCGGTCATGGCGTGGATCCTTCCGATCTTCGCCGCCCAACCGATGCTGGCGCCGATCTACAATCCGGTGACCCGCATGGTTCCTCCGGCGTTTCCGCTGTTGCTGGTTTTTCCAGCGTTGATCGTCGACTTCCTGATCCAGTCGTCGGACCGCAAAGGGCCACGGTCAGGTCTCAAGGACGCTTGGTTGGCGGCCAAAGTTGCGGCCGCGTTCGCGATCGTCTTCGTGCTCGTGCAATGGAACTTCTCCGCCTTGCTGATCTCACCGGCGGCCGACAACTGGTTCCTGATCGGAAAGAATCACTTCGGCTACATGGTGCGGCCGGGTGACTGGCAGCACGAATTCTGGAACGTCGACCCCAATGCGCGCTTCAACAACGCGTTCACCCCGACCGGCGCGGCAATCGCCGTCGGGCTCGCCTTTGTCGCCTCGTGGATCGGCCTTTGGCGCGGCAATGGCATGAAAGCGGTGAAGCGATGAAACGCGCGTTTCCTCGGCTAGCAGCCTGGTTTGTCGCCTCCGTGTTCGCAGCGTTGTTGGCGAACTCGGCTTCGGCGCACATCGGCCAGCAGAACGTCGTCTTCGAAGGCGCTGCCGGACCCTATCCGATCCGCGTCATCATCAAGGCGCCGGCCGTGGTGCCCGGGCTGGCTGAGATCACCGTGCGATCACTGGCTCCGGGAGTCGATGCCGTGTCCGTCCTGCCGATGCGGTGGGATACCGGCCGAAAGGGTTCTCCACCACCCGACAAAGCCAAGCCGGTGAAAGGCGAATCGGATCTGTTTTCAGCCGAACTCTGGCTGATGACCTCCGGCGCCCATAGCGTGCAAGTCACAGCCAATGGCGCACGGGGAGAACATTCGCTCCTCGTGCCGGTGAACTCGGTCGCCACGGCGAAGCTGGGACTTCCCAAGTGGATGGGTGCAGCGCTTTCCGTGCTCGGAGTCCTGCTCGTCTGTCTGATGATCAGCGTGGCCAACGCCGCCGCAAAAGAGAGCGTTCTGGAAGCAGGCGAAGTTCCTTCACCGAAGCATCGCCGGCGGGGCCTTGCATCCGCCATCGGCGCGACCGGCATCCTGGCGTTCGGGATCTGGGGCGGACAGCGCTGGTGGCAGGCCGAAGAGCAGCAGTATCTGACCCGCCAGCTATTCGAACCCTTCCAGGTTGAAACGTCCCTGCAGGAAACGGACGGCCAAACCAGGCTCCAGCTTTCCGTCGATTTCTCAAAGGGCCCCTCGAGCCTCCGCCGCAACGTCACACCGCTGATCCCGGATCACGGCAAATTGATGCACCTATTCGTGGTCCGAACGAATGGCTTCGATGCCATGGCGCATCTCCATCCGGTTCGGATTTCGCCAACGCAGTTCGAAACGGCGCTTCCGCCGCTGCCTGCAGGCAACTATCGACTGTTCGCCGACGTAACACACGAAAGCGGCTTCAGCCACACCATGGTCGGCGGTTTCGTGATCAAACCGGCCACACGGTCGGACGCCTTCAAACCCACCGATGAAGACGACGCCTGGAAATCCGATGCGAGTTCAAGCGGCGGCGGATTCCAGATCAAGATGGCCGGCGCCACGACCTTCGCCAGCGGCACCGACGCCGGCATCGGCATTCAGGCGTTCGGTTCAGACGGCAAGCCCAAGGAACTTGAACCCTACCTCGGGATGCTGGGACACGCCTTCATCATGGCGGAGGATGGAAGCGTTTTCAGCCATCTGCATCCGCAAGGGAACGGCTCCATGGGCGCGGCCATCGCGTTCACCCGGCGTGAATTCGGAACATCCGCCGCACAAAAATTGGCCGAGGAAATCTGCGCCCCGCTCGGCGCGGATCGGACCCTGAGTTTTCCGTATGTCTTTCCCAAGCCGGGCAACTACCGCCTCTGGGTCCAAGCCAAGGTAGGCGGGAAGGTCGAGACCGGGGAATTTCGGCTCGCTGTCCGCTGACCGGCTCGGCGGTCACAGAAGAACCAAGGCGACTTACCGGGCCGGCAACTGGCCCTTCGAGCTCGTCTCACAAAAGGAAAACGGGCCACCGGCAATCCGGGGGCCCGTCCTGAAACATCTGGATGCGTGCGGCTTACTTCGCCTTCACGGCCGCGGCCGCTGCGGCGACAGCTTTGCGGATCAATTCGGCGCGGTTATTGCGCAGATAGTCCTGAACGGTGGCGATGCCACCGAGGCTGATGGGAACCCGCTTCTGGTTGGAGAAGAGGCGGTAATGGGTCAACGTCTTGCCCACTTCCATGATCTCGAGGTGCTTGTCCTCCATTTTCCACAGT
>JAYUUX010000114.1:0-7304 GCA_043754645.1 Verrucomicrobiales bacterium
GGGCGAGAGCAGGATCTTCGCCGGGTCGTAAAGCTTGTGAAACTGCGGCTCGGCGGACCGGGGGTCGTGCGGGACGGGCGGTGCGATGTAGATGTAGAAGGGCTTGCTCTCGTTGGTGGCCGCGCGGGACTTGAGGAATTCAATCGTGCGGTCAGCGAGCCGACGACTGTTGCCCGAGCGCTCACCGCCTTTGCCTTCGTCACGGATACTGGTTTGAAACTCAGCGAGCCCAGCTGGAAAACCATTGCCAGCCTTCCCCATGTGCCACGTCTGGTAGCCGGCCGCCTGGATGACTCGGGGCAGGAAAGTGGTTGGATCCTTGGCGTTGGGCGTCGCTCCGGGAGCGCCCGGAATGCGCTGCCACGAGCGACCGGTGAGCATCATCGTGCGGCTCGGCGTGCAGACGGCGCCAATCATCGAACCCATCGTGTAGCAATGCGTGAAGGTCATGCCGCGCTCGACCAGCATGTCGAGATTCGGCGTGACGAGCAGGGAGGTTCCGAGGGCGTGCAAGCCGTCCGGGCGATGATCGTCCGCGTGAATGTGCAGGATGTTGGGCTTGGTCGGCGCGGGACCAGCGGCGCCAAGCTCAAGTGCGGTCGCACACGCGACCGATACGAGGACGTGCAACAAGCGTTTCATGGTCATTTCTTTTTGGCGTCCCCGACCGTGATCAGGGTGACGGGTTCGTTGAGAAGGAGCGGTTTGCCGAAGACGGTTTGGGTGTCGCCCTGTTGCTTCATCCAGGCGTCGAGGTCGGCGCGCATCCCGGCGAGGCGGGTGGCATGACGCGGATCAGCCGCGAGGTTGTGCAGCTCGAACGGATCGGCGGCGAGGTTGTAGAGCTCTTCGGCGGGATGCTGGATGTAGCGGTTCACGACGGCAGCGGCGGCGGCGTTGTTCTTCGCCGCAGCCAGCCAGGTGTCCCAGAACAGCGGGCGATGAGGGCCGGTGGCGCGGGACATGTGGGTGTGATACTGGAACTCGGGGTGCAGGTTGCGGATGTATTTCCAGTCGCGGGTGCGGACGCTGCGGATGGGATACACGCAGAAGGCGCCGTCGCCGCTGTGGGTGCTGAAGACGCGGTCGCGATGGGAGTTGGTCGTGCCGCGCAGCAGACCGGCGAACGACTTGCCATCGAGACCGGCGGGAACCTGGCCACCGGCGAGTTCGATGAACGTCGGGAGCAAGTCGGGCCAGCACACCATCGCGTCGCTGGTCGTGCCGGGCTTGAGGTGACCGGGCCACGCGATGACGAGCGGGACGCGGATGCCGGCGTCGTAGAGGCTCCACTTCGCGAAAGGCAACGCAGCCCCGTGGTCGGCGGTGTAGATGAAGAGCGTGTCACCAGGAATTTTTTCGCGAGCCAGGGCGCGGACTTCACCGAGGAGTGTGTCGGCTTTGGTGACATCGGTGAGGTAGCGGGCGCGTTCGGCCCGGGCAACGGGATCGTCAAAGTGCGTGGGCGGTATCTTCAAGTCCGCTGGGTCATAGGTCAGATTGGTGCTCCAGACCGTATGCGGGTGACGTGTGCCGACGAAAAGGCAGAGAGGTTTCGAGGTGTCGCGCGCAGCGAGGAATTTTGCGACGGCGGCGGTGTCCTCGAAACCAGGGTTGGGACCCTCGACGTAGTCGAAGCCGAAATCTTTCGCGAAGGCGTTGTGCGCGACCTTGCCGATGGCGGCGACCTCGTAGCCAAGGGCGCGAAGGACGGGCGGGAGCGAGGCCACGCCGGGATTCTTCGGTTTGTGATTCGGCTCGGCGCCATTGCGCGCGGGCCAAAGCCCGGTGAGCAGCGCGGTGCGGCTCGGTCCGCAGGAGGGCGAGGCGACGAAGGCGTGAGTGAACTTCATTCCCTCCGCGGCGAGCTTCGCCATGTTCGGCGTGCGGACCTCAGTGGAACCGTAGGCCTGCGAATCAAGCTGGCTGTGATCGTCGGAGATGAAGACGACGATGTTCGGCCGCTTCACTTCGGCGGCGCCGGCGCTGACGCAAAAGAGCGCGAGGAGTGCGATCAGGATGAGTTTCATTGAGTTGGGTTTCGTTTCGCGGAACGACCGTTCGGCTTGGCGGGGTCGTAGTTGGGATTGGGTTTGGGAAATTTGGCGCCGACTTGCTTTTGCCACGCGGCGAGTTCGGCGCGGAGTTGGGCAACCCGCTGCGGTTCCTTGGCGGCGAGGTTGTTTTGCTCGCCGAGATCCGCCGCGAGATTGAACAGCTCGGCGCGACCGTCTTCCTGCCACTCAATGAACTTCCAATCTCCGCGCCGGATGGCGGCACCGGGCGCGCCGCCTTGATTGCCATAGTGCGGGTAATGCCAGAACAGCCCGCGCTCCGGCAACGTGCCGCCCTTCAGCACCGGCAGCAGACTCGTGCCGTCGAGCGTCTGGCCGGGCGAAGGTTTGGCGCCCGCGACTTCGAGCAATGTGGGGAAAAAGTCCGGGCTGCTTACGGGCGTGTTGATGATGCTCCCCGCTTTGACGACGCCGGGCCAGCGCACCAGCAGCGGCTCGCGGATGCCGCCTTCATACATCCAGCCCTTGCCGCCGCGCAGCGGGAAGTTCGACGTGGGCCAGCCTTCGCTCGTGGACAGGCCGCCGTTGTCACTGGTGAAAATCACGATGGTGTTCTCGCGCAGGCCAAGTTCATCGAGCTTCGCGAGCACCTTGCCCACGGCCAGATCCATCGCCTCGACCATCGCCGCATAGACGACGTGCTCCTGCACGAGCCGCACGTCGCGCGGTTCTTCGCGTCCCCACTCCTCCTTCGAGCCAAGCCGGGCACGCTTCGCCTGGTATTTCTTTCGCAAGTCCTCGCGTGCCATCAGCGGAGTGTGAACGTCGTAAAACGAATAGTAGGCGAAGAACGGGCGGTCCTTGTTGGCCTCGATGAATTTCGCCGTCTCGCTGGCCAGCCGGTCGGGCAGATGCTCTCCGTCCGGGCCGTCGGGCAGGCGGGGGTTGTCGTAGGGAGAGAAGTATTTTTTCCCGCCATACGGTCCGCCACGGTCAACGCCGCCCTTGTTGATGTCGAAGCCCTGGTTCTCCGGCCAGAAACCTTCCGGCCCAAGATGCCACTTCCCCGCGAAGAACGTCGCGTAGCCCGCGCCCTTCATCGCCTTCGCGAGCGTGGGCGCATCGAGCGCAAGCCGGTCGGTGTAAGGCGCGGGGAGAAGCTTCGTATTGCGCTTCCATAGCTCCGGTTTGTCCGGCGCACCGATGTAATCCGTGATGCCAGTGCGCTGCGGCCATTGTCCGGTGAGGAGGCTCGCGCGCGTCGGTGAACACACCGGGCACGCTGCGTAGGCAGCGGTGAAGAGAGCGCCATCCTGCGCGAGACGATCCAGGTTCGGCGTCTCGTAGAACGTGCTGCCGTAGCAGGCGAGATCTCGTTGCCCCAGGTCGTCGGCGAGGAAGAAAACGATGTTGGGTTTTGTCGCTGCGCCGACGTGGAGACTGGATGAGACAAGCAGAAGGAGCGTGAACCAGCGCTTCAGGCGGGTGTCACTGGCGAGAGCTACGCGTTGTTTCATGGCTGCGGTTTCCTCTGAGGGCCTTTGGCCAGGTCCCATGCGCGCTGTTGGATTGCTTGCAGGCGTTTGACGTCGTCGGGCCGACTCGCGGCGACGTTGTTGGTCTCCAGCGGATCGGATTTGAGATCGAACAATTCGACGGCCTTGGGCGCAGAGGCGAAGCTCTTGTCCGGGACAGTAGGGCCGGGAATGAGCAGCTTCGACCAGCCGTTGATGACCACCTGGGCGGCCAGACTCTTCGAGGGATCCCCAAGGTCGGCGATGTCGTGGGTGTAGGATTCGACGAAGACTGATTTTCGGGCGGCCATCGCACTGCGGTCGAGGAGGTCGAGTCCCGGCAGATCGGCGGGAGCTTTGACGCCGCAGAGCTTCAGGATGGTCGGGGCGAAATCGATGATGGAGGCGAGCGTTTCATCGTCGCGTTTGGGGGAAACCCTTCCGGGCCAGCGAACGAACATCGGGGTGCGCACGCCGAGTTCGTAGGGGGAAAGCTTGGCGCGGTTGCTCTTCTGGGCGTTGACCCCGTCCCAGCCGTTGTCCGCGAGATAGAGAATGACGGTATTGTCCGCGAGTTGGTTTTTGACGAGGTAGTCGTCGAGCTCGCCACAGGTCTGGTCGAACCACTCGACCATGGCGTGGTATTTTTCGGCGACGGGGGTCAGACCTTTGCCCTGATACTTGGCCAGCAATTCTGGCGGAGGATTGTGCGGCAGATGCGGCATCATCGGTGCATACCAGATGAAGAACGGCTTCTTGGCGGCCTGCGCGGTGCCGATGAAATCGAGGACGGGCTTCATGCCTTTGCGCCCGATGGCGAGGCCGGCGTCGCCGTGTCGGCCGGCGGTATCGGTCATGCCGTGGGTGAAACCGAAATCCCGATAGGTGCCGTTCCAGAGTTTGCCGCTTTGGAACGTCATGTAGCCGGCGTCAGTGAGGGCCTTGGGAAGAATCAGGGAATTGCCGAGCAGCTTCTGCGCGAGCGGATCGCGGGTGCTCTTCGCGGGCGCCTTCAACAGGTCATTCCCCGTGATGCCGTGGGCGTGCGGGAGTTTTCCGGTCAACAGACACGCGAGCGACGGCGAACAAACCGGCATCACGTAGCCCCGGGTGTAAAGCACGCTCTGGGAAGCGATGCGGTCGAGGTTCGGCGTCCGGACGGTCTTGTGCCCCATGAACCCGTAGTCGGGGAACCCATGGTCGTCTGAGATGATCAGGATGACGTTGGGTTTCTCTGCCGCCGCCGCGCGGGCGACGGCTATTAATGACAGCGCGCAGAATAGAAGGGCGCGCAAGCCGATCGCAGAACGGTGGATTGTGTTCATAGCTTCAGGGGGGAGGTGATGGGTTGAAAATGGTCGCGGGCGATTGTTCGAGCCAGATATCCGGTGCGGCTCATGGAACCACCAACTTCCCCAGCGTGAGCCAACCGGCGCGGTCACGGTCCTGACCGGTGTTGGCGAAGCGGACCGGACGTCCGCCTTTGAGCGGGTTTGGGATAGCGAGCAGCAAGGTGACTTCGCCCGAAGGAACTTCAGCGAGAGTGAACGCGGTGGACCGGGTATCGCTGGTGGCTGGCAGCAGCGTGTTCAACGCAAAGGGAAGTTCAGCGGCCACCTCGCCGCCGGCGGATCCGACCGCCATGAGACGCACCGGCCATCCGGCGTAGAACGGCGCAACGCCGCGATTCGTGAGCGTGACGGAAACTTCCAACCGGCGGCCGGTGAACGCGGCCGATGCCTGGACGACCTTCAACTCGTAGCCGAGGCTTCGCGCTGCCGCGAGGGCGCGTTCACGTTCTTCCGGTGCGAGTGTGCGGGAAGTGCTCGAGTCCATGAGCCAAGTGGCGTGCGTTTCGCGGACGGAGCGGGCGAAGTCCTGGCCCTTCGGGCAACCGTCCTTCTTCCACAAACACGGCCAGAGTTCCGGGCGGATCTCGCCGCCGATCGGAGCGGTTCGCCATCGCTCCATCGCGGCCGGGCCGGCTTGGCGGAGGGCCGTGAGGTAGAACCATTCGTCGTTCTTGCGCCCAGTCTCAAGCGTGGCCCAGGCGAACGAGTCGTCGTGGTAGCCCATGTTGCGCCGGGCGTTCGATGCATGGACGTGGTTGTTGTCGCCGGCCGGATAGCGCAGCAGCACAGGACTCTTTTTGAACGCGGCGGCGTAGGCGTCCATGACTTCCGCCTGGACCGTCTTGGACGCGAACCATTCCGAATGCGGATGGCAATGCCACTCGCCCCAGGAGCCGAGCAGGCCGGCCGTGATGAAGCCGATGCGCGGGTCGCCATCGTAGCGCGCGCCGAGTGCGGCGATGAAGTTCGTGAGCGCCGCGCGCAGACGCGGGTCTTCGTAATCCGGCGTGTGGTCGAGGGCGGGCGGGAATGGCTGGGTGTTGGCGTTGGTCCACGCGCGCATCTTTACGCCGGCCGCGACGAGATAGTCCGGCACGCCGCTGGGCTTGCCGGGGTATTCCATGTAGATGCGGAAGACGCTCTGGCAACCGTGGGCTGCGATGCCGTCGAGCAGACGTTCCATCGGTGCCCAGTTGAAGTTCGTCGGGCCCATCATCACCGCCGCGAGCGACAGATAATTGAACTCCAGCGAGTGCGGAAAGGTCCGTCCTTGGCCCGCATAAGGCACGAAGCCCTTGAGGGGATTGTCCGGCGGGGCGGGCGCATAGGCCGGCCGGAAGACCACCGGCACGGCGGCAAGCAACGGAGCATTGTTTTGAAGACACAGACCGATCAGGAGCACCAAGAAGGTGAAGAGCCGTTTCATTCTAGAATTCCCACCGCTGAGATTTGCCATTGGCGGGTTTGAGTTCGATCCAGTCGAGCTGCACGGGATCCTTCTGCGCGGGCAGATGGAGCCGGATGATTCCCAGGGTGCCTTCGGCCGGAAGCTCGACGGCGACGTCCTGCCAATCGCCGACGGCGATCTGGAACGGGACTGATCTGGCCTTGTCCGCGGCCTGCGGCGTGGGCAGCCATTCCACCTTGCCGGCGCCACCGGTCTTGGAGCGGATCCGGAGTTTCACGGAGGTTGCCCCGGACATCTTGCCGGCGCCCAAACCGAGAAACGGCGCATCGCCTTTGCCAGTGACGGTGAGAACGCCGTCGTTCACATCGGCATCGCAGGCGCGGGCTTTCCAGCCACCCAGAGGGTCGGCGACGGGTTGGGTCACTGGCGCCACAAGCGCCGAGGAGCCGGCTCGGTAGGCGGGATTGGGAACGGGCACGATGGCTTTGGTGTCGGCGAGGAACTTGGTGATGAGGCCGTCCAACCGCTTCACGCGATCGGGCTGCGATGCGGCGAGGTCACGGGTTTCGCCCATATCCGACTTGAGGTCGTAGAGCTGGTAGGCGTGCGCGCCGTTGTCCCCCTGATGAAACAGGCGGATGAGTTTCCATTCGTCCGTGACCACGGTCACCGCGCCGGGCAGCGAGTCGGGAACTTTCGGGCTGTGCGGGAAGAAGGTGAAGATGGCCTCGCGGGCCAGGGGTTGTCCGCGCAGAGCGGGTGCGATGCTGAGTCCGTCGAAGATCTGGCCGGGCTGCGCCGTCATTCCGAGGAGTTCGAGGAATGTGGGATAGAAGTCCGTGCTTTGGATCACCGCGTCGCTGCGGCTGCCGGGCTTGGTGACAGCCGGCCAGCTTACGACGCAGGGCACGCGGACGCCTCCTTCGTAGACCGTCGCCGTGCCCCCGCGGAGGGGTGCGTTGCTCGTCGGAGTCGTTCCGTCCACTTCGTTATACATGTTCCCGCCGTTGTCGGA
>JAYUUX010000115.1:0-5173 GCA_043754645.1 Verrucomicrobiales bacterium
AACCCGGCCTTCGGGAACAGTCTAGGAGTTGGCAAGTTAGTCACGGCAGCAAATCACACATGAGCACGAAACTCTTCGTTGGAAATCTCTCTTTCCAGACGACTGAAAACGCACTCCAGGACGCGTTCGCCGCGCACGGCACCGTCCTCGAAGTAAACCTGATGCTGGACCGCGCCACGGGCCGTCCCCGCGGATTCGCCTTCGTCACGATGGCGACGCCCGAGGAAGCCCAGAATGCCGTCCAGGCCATGAACGGCGCCCAGCTCGACGGACGCCCCCTGACGGTCAATGAAGCCCGGCCGAAGGAAGACCGGCCGCCCCGTTCCGGTGGTGGTGGCGGTGGCGGCGGCGGCGGCGGATATGGTGGTGGCGGCGGCGGCCGCGGTGGATATGGTGGTGGTGGCGGCGGCGGCGGCGGTGGATATGGTGGCGGCGGCGGCGGCGGACGCGGCGGTGACCGCGGCGGCGACCGTGGCGGCCCGCGCCGTGATCGCTACTGAGAAACGACCAATTTCGAAAAAGCGAGCGGAGCCCGGCCCAACCGGGCTCCGCTTTATTTGTCCCGAGCCCGGTGCTGCGGCCAGCAGTCCGGTTCTTCCTAAGGGTTCGTCCTGGCCGAAATGACAGAAAAAATGGAAGACCACATAGAAGTAGAAGGCAGGATCACGAGCGTGCTGGCCGGCACCATGTTCAAGGTCGTGCTCGACAATAAGCACGAGGTCCTCGCCCACATTTCGGGCAAGATGCGCAAGCGGTGGATACGTCTCACCATCGGCGACCGCGTGCGCCTCCAGATGTCGCCCTACGACCTGAACAAGGCGCGCATCTGCTACCGTCTGGGCTGATCGGTCCGCCCGTTCATTTTCAAACCGCAGTCCGGAAATCCCGGCTGCGGTTTTTTGTTTTCAACCCGCGCAGACGGACCCTCGCCGTGCTCCCTTCGCTGGGCAGAAGTTGTTCCTGATGAATCCCCCGGCGACGCCGGTTGCGACGCCGTCCGCTTCCGGTAGCCTCGCCCCATGGCATTTGATTCCTTCCGGGACTTCGTCGAAGCGCTCGACCGTGCGGGCGAGCTGAAGCGCATATCCCAGCCCGTCGCCACCGAGTTGGAGATCACCGAGATATCCGATCGTGAGATGAAGCAACCCGGCGGCGGCAAGGCGCTGTTATTCGAGAAACCCACCATCAACGGCGTCGTCTCGCCCTTCCCGGTCGCCATCAACACGCTCGGCTCCTGGAAACGCATGGCCATGAGCATGGGCGCCGCCACCGTGGACGATGTCGCCAAGGAGCTCGGCGCCCTGATGAAGGCGAAGCCACCCACCGGCTTCAAGGAAGCCATCAAACTCCTCGGCACCGCGCTCGAACTTCGCCACGCCAAACCCAAGACGGTAAAGTCCGGCCCGTGCAAGGACGTGATCCATCGCTACGATGCACCGCCCAGCCACACCGGACCGTGGCCCGACGCGCCCGATTGGCAGAAGGGCACGAACCCCAATCCTCCCACGCTGGCGGACATTCCCATCCTAAAGTGTTGGCCGCTCGACGGTGGCCGCTTCGTCACTCTTCCCTGCGTCGTAACCCAGGACCCCGACACCGGTGACCGCAACCTCGGAATGTATCGCATCCAGGTCTACGACGACCGCACCACCGGCGTGCATTGGCAGCTCCAGAAAGTCGCCGCGCGCCATGGCCGCCGTTACTACGAACGCGGTGAACGCATGCCCGTCGCCATCTTCCTCGGCGGCGATCCCATGTTCCCTTTCGCCGCCACCGCTCCCCTGCCCGACGGCCTCGACGAGTTCATGCTCGCCGGTTATCTCCGCAAGAAATCTGTCGAGCTCGTGAAGTGCGAGACCAACGACCTTCAGGTCCCGGCCAACGCCGACTTCGTCATCGAAGGTTATGTCGATCCGACCGAACCGCTCCGCATTGAAGGCCCCTTCGGCGACCATACCGGCTACTACACTTTGCCCGAGCCGTATCCCGTGTTCCACGTCACCGCCATCACGCACCGCAAGGACGCCGTCTATCCCGCCACCATCGTCGGCATTCCGCCGATGGAGGACTTCTACATCGGTGCCGCCTCCGTGAAGCTCTTCCTGCCGATCTTCCAGATGAACTTCCCTGAGATCGTGGATATCTCCCTGCCGGCCGAAGGCACCTTCCACAACCTCGTCGTCGTCTCGATCAAGAAGACCTACCCGATGCAGGCCTACAAGATCATGCACGGCCTCTGGGGCATGGGGCAGATGATGTTCACCAAATACATCATCGTGGTGGACGCCAACGTGGACGTGCACAACACCAGCCAGGTGCTCTTCCACCTCTTCGCCGACACCGACCCGCAGCGCGACTCCATGCTGACCCGCGGCCCGTCCGACGTGCTCGACCACGCCACCAACGAGATCGCGATGGGCAGCAAGATGGGTTTCGACGCCACGCGAAAAATTCCCGGCGAAGGCTTCCAACGCCCATGGCCCCCGCTCATCAAGATGGATGCGGCGGTGAAGGCGAAGGTGGAGCGGCTGTTCGGAACGCAGTAGCGAGCGGACGAAAAAAGCTCTTCCGCTCTCAGGCGCGGGTTTGGTTCAGGGCCACCGATATTGCGGCGGGAGTTCGGGCCCGGGTAGGTTGATCCAGGCATTGTGCCGGAACGAATCGTAGGACGGGTTCAACCTGGCGAAGTCGTCGATGTCCACCAACCTCACGACTTCAGGCCGTCCATCCAGCCGTTGGTCGAGCCTGATGGCCACGCGGTCCGGATGATGACGCCGCACCAACTCGCGGGCGTAGTGGTAGTAGAGATAGGGATCCCCAATCGTCCGGATGCTCGCGCCCAGGAAATACTGAGGATTGAAGAGGACCCCGTCGCCGTGGTGGATCGGCTGGGTGACGGCGAAAGAGTTCGAGAGCCAGCCGTTCTGGTAATAGTTGCAGTGGATCCGCATGCCGGGATCGACCCCGGCTGGTTCACCGGAATTCCGCCACGACCGCGTGACCTGGATGGTCCAGAAGTTTGTGCCCTTCTGGATATCCGCTTCAAACCGCACCTCGCGGTTCGCATCGAACATGAACAACCCAAAGTATTTTCCCTCGGCCGTCAGCCGCGCGTCGCCCGGGATCAATAGGTGGTAGAAGCTTCCGAAAAGCGCCACGGCGAAGACGGCCATCGTCGGCAGGTGGCGCCGTGAAAACCGGAAGCCCGCCTGCAACGGTTCCTTGAATCCCATGAACGCCACCAACACCAATGGCAGCATCAGCGACGTATACCAGTAGCCGACGATGAAGCCCGAGTAGATGTGGAACAGGATGAACGCGACGAACGACAACCGCCGGAGCCATTTGATCCGGGTGAACCAACAAAGCGGCCCGAAGAGCTCGAGGACGATCAACGCCACGCTCGCCGACGTCACCACCCAGCTTGCCTGCGGCAACAAAGGGAGCTTGCCCGGAACCGAGTTGAAGTATTCCCCGAACAACCAGGACGGCGTCATCTTCACGACGGCGGACATGAAGTAGCTCAACGCCAACACGGCCCGGAACGACCGCATCTTTTCCGCCGAGATCAGGACAACCAACGTGAAGAGGAGATGGAAGTGGTGGTAGTTGGCGAACAGCCGGAGGTCGCAGAGATAGAAAAAGACCTTGTTGAGGAGCAGGACCGCCAACACGCAAAGCGCCAGCAGGCTGGAGCGGAGGCAGAAGAGGGAGAACATCCCGAGCAGCGCCAGCATCCCGAGCAGATAGAGGTAGGATTCCGTCTGGAAGCCGTCCATGAACACGAGCCACCGCAGGTTCTGGAACAAAGGCGACGGCACGAAGTCGAACGCCTCGTTGCCCCTCGTGGACAGCGATCCTGCGTGCCTCCACCAGAACGCAAACGTCATGTGGAAGTAGAACAACAGGGCTGCGCAAATCGCCTTCAGCCGCGGATCACGGTCCACCTCCTCGCACCCAAGCAATCCACCCAGGCGTTGACCAAGCGAAGCCAACCGCCCGTTTCCGGCGGACTCAACCGACGATGAGATTTCGGATGAAGACTGGAGCATCACCACGCTTCAGGGCTTGGCCGGTGGATTCGAAGCCATCTCCTCAAACTGGAAGTAGGCGAAGTTGTTCCCCTTGCCATAGTGGAAGGCCAGGAGCTGCGGACCCGCTTCCGGAAAATGGATCGTTCCGATCTCGGCGAAGTTCCAGTGATGGTAGCTGGCGGTCTTGACGGGAAGACGGCACGTGGAAGCCGGTTTGCCATTGAGGTCGAAGGTCACGGTGTTCGTCTGAAACGCGTAGAGCGCCTTGATGCGATAAGTGCCCGAGCGGGCCACGTTGACCGTGTAGTTGCACCACTCGTTGTCCTCGGTCCAACCGATGTAGAACTGGTTGACGTGCGGGCTGACCAGGTTCGTGTGGTTCAGGTCGGCCCAGTCCTTCACGAACGAGATATCGACACCCTCGTCGCGGCGGAAGTGCCACACGTAGGCGCTCGCATGGGCGCGCTGGTGGCCTGGTTCCAGGTTGAGTTTGCCGCTGCCGTTGTTGGTCGAATCGGTGTCGTGATAGGCAACGCCTTCGCCGCCGAGATCGTAGAGCGCGCACTGCACGACGCCGGGGATGGCGGGCACGCCGGCCTTGTGAACGGCGTCGACGAACGGAGTGCCCTTGTAGGCGGACGGCACGTCGGCGATGCCGACGCAGGCGGCAAGCGTGAAGAAGACAACCCGGCGGACATTCATTCCGCGACAATAGCGCCCGCCCAAGACCCGTCAGCTTGATTCCAAAAGCACCCGCGTCAGCACTCCGGGCGGACCGAAAAGCCCGGTGCTCACTCGGCCGTCCAGAGGGTCAGCGAGTCTTTGTCTTTGATGAAGATCCGGTTGCCCGAGACCACGGGATACGCGTGCGTTTGGCTGGAAGATACCTTGTAGCTCGCGACTTGTTTGAATTCCTTTTCGCCAGGCTCGAATACGACCAACTGCGCACTCGGCGTCAGGGCGAACAGGACCGATCCGGCGTCCACGATGGTCCCGTAGCCGCCACCTCCGCCGCCCATTCCTCCACCGCCACCGCGTCCACCAAATCCTCCTGGGCCGCCCGGGCCGCCTGGGCCACCGGGACGACGTTGGCCTTCTGGCGGAGCCGCCTGTCCAAAGACTGTCGCGACAGAAGTTCC
>JAYUUX010000116.1:0-8065 GCA_043754645.1 Verrucomicrobiales bacterium
GCACCATCGCGCTCGTGACGCACAATCCCGAGATCGCCGCCGTCACCCCGCGCCGCATCGAGATCCGCAACGGCAAGATCTCCGACCACGTCGACCCAACGCTTGCCGGGCTGAAACCTTGAGGGCCGCAGATCACGCGGATGAAGCAGATATGAAGACAAACCAAGACGAGGAGTTTCTGTTGAAGGACGAGACTTACCGGACCATCGGCGCGTGCTTCGAGGTCTATAACGACAAGGGCAACGCCTTCACCGAGCCCGTTTATCAGGAGTGTCTGGAGATCGAGCTGGGCCTCAGGTCCATTCCGTTCGAGGCGCAACCGAGTCTGCCATTGATCTACAAAGGACACCCGCTGAAGCAGAGGTTTCAACCTGACCTCATCTGCTTCGATGAGATCGTTGTCGAATTGAAATCAGTCTCCGCCTTGGCCGACGAACACCGGTCCCAAGTGCTGAACTACCTCGCCGCTTCCGGACGGCGAATCGGCCTCCTCGTCAACTTCGGGCACCATCCGCGCCTCGAATACGAGCGTTTGATCCTGTCGCTACGGACATCTGCTTCATCTGCGAAATCTGCGGGCTAAACCCATGAACTTCGTCAATGCCATCGCCGTCGGCCTGAAGGAAATCTGGGCGAACAAGTTCCGGTCCCTTCTCACCATGCTCGGCATCGTCCTCGGGGTCGGCAGCCTTGTCGCGCAGTCGGCCCTCGTGAAGGGACTGGAGAACGGCATGAAGGAGGCGCTCGTCGCCATCGGCGGCCTTGAGAAGGTCTACATTACCAGCCAGGCGATTCCGGTGTGGCAGCAGCACCTCAAGGATCAGGCCGTCGGCAACACGATGAACGACATCTACGCCCTCCAGCGCAGCGCGCCGCTGGTGACGCTCGTCAACCCGGAGATGCAAACGCGCGAGATCACGGTCACGCGTGAGGGTAAGGCTTTCAACCCATGGCACTTTGTCGGCACCTGGCCGGCGGCCCTCGAGCTGAACCAGCACGTCGTCGAACACGGACGGATGTTCAACGAACTGGACGAGGAACAGGCCGCCAACGTCTGCGTCATCGGCACCGGCACGCGCGATGCGTTGTTCGGGTCGCCGGACGACATCGGACGGGAGATCATTCCGGTCGGCGAGTTCATCAACATTGGCGGCCAGCGGTTCCGCATCATCGGCATGTTCCAGCACTACGAAAGCGAGCTGGACAAGAAGGCCCGCGAACAGGCCAACGAGAATCCGGCCGCACCCGGGCAGAACGGTCCCAGCCGAAAACGCGGCCAGGGAAGCGGCAAGAGCAAGAGCGGGTCCGGCATCGCGTTCGAGTGGAAGAACAACACGGTCTACATTCCGCTGAACACGATGTGGATCCGGTTCCGCGCCGCCGCGACTAGTTTTGGGTTTGGCTCCGGCGGCGGTTCGGGCTCCAGCAGGAGCAGTGGCTCGAGTTCAACCCCGGCAGCGGGGACGGAG
The DNA here is from genome assembly GCA_043754645.1 of Verrucomicrobiales bacterium. Classification (GTDB taxonomy): domain Bacteria; phylum Verrucomicrobiota; class Verrucomicrobiia; order Limisphaerales; family CANJSG01; genus CANJSG01. Next base: position 1,470 of record JAYUUX010000116.1, read on the forward strand.
GCGGCGGCCCCTGATCCGCGGCTTTCAACCGTCTATTTCAAGGTTAAGGACATCGACCAGTTGGATGAAGCGCTCCAGCAGGTGAAGAACGTTCTGACCCACACCCATCTCGGCATCGAGGATTTCGCCTTCAACACCCAGGAGAACTGGTCGGAGAACATCACCACCGCCATCCGCAATGCGCGCCTGAGCGGCGGCATCATCGCCGCCATCAGCCTGCTCGTCGGCGGCGTCGGCATCATGAACATCATGCTCGCCAGCATCACCGAACGCGTCCGCGAGATCGGCATCCGCAAAGCCGTCGGCGCGACGTTTTCCGCCGTTTTCATCCAGATTCTCATCGAGAGCGTCGTCATCGCGATCATCGGAGGGGTCGTTGGACTCCTTGCCTCGCAGTTTCTGGTCAACCTTCTCGTGCTTCTGTCGCCCGCCGACAACACGCCTGTCATCACGGTCGATGCGATGGTGCTGGCCTTCGGCTTCAGCGTCGGTGTCGGTGTCCTGGCCGGAATCATCCCCGCCTTCAAGGCCGCCCGGCTCAATCCCATCCAGGCGCTGAGGTATGAGTGAGCCCTTCTCCGCGGCCTCCTTTTGTCCCAGTTTTACCGGCGGGAACTTCGGTGCAATCGCTTCGACGGGCTGCATGCTGTGGCGATTGGCCGGATTCAACGTCAGGATTCCCGGCCGCTCTGCGTTGTCACATTGACAACCATTCTCTCCCAATTATCCCCACCCTATACCCATGATGCGTTCCCTGGTAGCGCTTAGCATGACGGCGGGCCTGGCCGCCGCAGCAGTCCTAGTTCAACAACCGGCCGTCGCTCAACGGACAGGTGTGAAGCCGAACGTTGCCGGTTCGACAAAAGACGCGGGGATTTCCTCCAAGCAGACCGCCATCGGGCATCCGATGTTCATGAGCCCGCACGCGTCTCCGATTGCCTTCAGCCGAGGGCGGGTGTTCGTGGCGAATACACCTGCGGCCACGCTCGACGTGATCGACGCGCGGTCCCATTCGATCGTTGCGCGCATCAATGTCGGAATCGATCCGGTGGGAGTAGCCGTGCGTCCCGACGGCAAGGAAGTCTGGGTCGCGAACCACATCTCCGATTCGGTGAGCGTCATCGATCTCGACCCTACCAGTCCTACCCATCTTCAGGTGGTCGCAACGATCCAAGACTTGGACCCGGTGACGAAAGCGACCCGGTTCGATGAGCCGGTGGGGGTTGCGTTCTATGGCAACGACAAGGCCTACGTCGCTCTTTCGTCCGAGAATCAGATCGCCGTCATCGATGTCGCCAACCGGAAGATTACCAAACGGCTTACGATCCCTGCCCAAGATCCGCGGGCCATCGTGGTTCGGGGAGATCGTCTCTATGTCGTCCCCTTCGAGTCCAACAACCAGACGCAGCTATCCGGAGGGAACAAGATCGACGGTGATCTGGTCACCTTCAACGCTTGGAACCACTCGATCCTCACCAACAACGTCCTTTCCGTGGGACATTTGGTGGACATTGTAAAACATCCCAAAGTTCCCGACCGCGACCTGTTCGTATTCGATGCGAAGACGGACGAACTCTTGGAGACGGTGAACACTCTCGGAACCTTGCTCTACGGAATGGCAGTGGATTCCAAGGGCAGAGTTTTCATCGCGCAGACCGACGCCCGGAACGAGGTCAATGGGCGGTCCGGAACGAAGAAGCATGGCCTGGCTGAACTTGAGAACCGCGCTTTCTTGAACCGGATCACCAAGGTGGACCTTGCCGCCCCGGGCAGAAAACCGCAGTTCTTCGATCTCGAACCTTTGCCTCCCGTTGATCCGCCTCCCGGAACAGCGCTGGCAACGCCTTTTGCCATCCAGGTCAGCGACGATGATTCGACTTTGGTAGCTTCCGCCTCGGGCTCGGATGCGCTCTTCACCGTCGACGCGACTAGCGGCACGGTCCTTGGACGGGTAAAAGTCGACTCCGTTCCTGAAGGGATCGCCCTTGAGTCCAGGGTAAACGGCAAGCCGTCGCGCGCATGGGTGCTGAACGCCGCGGCGAACACGGTTTCAGTGGTGGATGTTTCCACCCCCACAAAACCAAAGGTCCTCGAAACCATCCTGCTCCAAGACCCCGCCCACCCGGTCGTAAAACGCGGACGCATTGCGTTTGAAACGGCCGCCGCCTCGACGTCGGGAACGTTTTCGTGCGCGAGTTGCCACCCGAACGGCCACACAGACCAGGTCCTTTGGGTCTTGAAGACGCCGATCGTCACGGGCGGCGATCAGATCATGCCGCGGTCCACCATGCCGGTCCGAGGTTTGCGTGACACGGAGCCATATCACTGGGACGGCATTCCGGGAGACCCCTACGGAGGAATCAATTCATCGAGCACCCATCGGGCCGTCCCACCAAATAGCAAATTGGGCGTCCCTGAAAGCAGCACGCGGCACCTGATCGACGGAGGACTCGCGACGACGATGCATCGCGAGGGCGACAAAACCGTCAATGACGAAGGCAAGGCGGGCGCGTTGTCCGCGGCGGATCGCGACGCGATGGGTAAGTTCCTCCTGGCCGTGCCGTATCCGCCTGCGCAACGCCGCGCATACGACAACGTTCTCTCTGGTGATGCGGAAAAGGGATTCAAGCTTTTCCACATCGAAGGCGACAATGATCCATCCAAAACAAAGCCCAATGTCTGCGGCGACTGCCATAGAATGCCTTTTTGGGTCAGCACCAAGACCCCCGGCTCCGGAATGGACGCACCCACATGGCGAGGTGCCTACGATCGATGGCTGATTCTGCCCCAGGGTCGTCTTAACATCATCGATTTCGACTTCTTCAAGCGCATCGCCGACCAGGGCGCCCCTGAGCGGAGCGTCTGGCAGATGTCTTGGGGCGGCAGGAAACGCTTCGATCCAGTCTGGAACATGGTGCTGGAGGGCAGCACGGGCTTCTCGGGTGCCTTCGCCCGACAGGTCACGCTGAGCGGAGCGACGGCGAAGTCATCACAAACAGCACACCTTCTTGCGGCTCTCGAACAGTCCGCCCGCGAGGGAGGAACCGTTCTGCAAGGGGAAGGTGTGTTCCTCGATGACGGCGGAGCGACTCCGATCGCGCTCCACTTTGACGGGGCGGTATATCAGGAGGGAGTCGGGCAGTTCAGGTCCTTTGACCGGTCCAAACTTGTGGACCTCGCTTCCAATGGCCGGTTCCTCGGCACTTTCACCGCCAGACTCGGCGACAAGGTGGACTTGGACCATCCGCAACCCGCTCTGTGGACTCTCGGGCCGATCCAAAAACAGAGGGGCGCGCAGAAATTCCCAGTCCTGACCGAAGGCGCCACCACGATGGAAATGAGCGGGAGACACATCGACGACGGCGCGCGCATAATCGTCGACGGGCGGAGGGCGAAGGGAAAAGTCGCCGTTGATGGTGAAAGGGCGAAGGTTTCCCTGGAGGTTTTGCTGAGCGTCGGGACCCATTTCCTCCAAATCCAGAATCCAGACGGATTGTTCAGCAACGACTTCATCTTTCACGTAGCCGACAAGCAGCAGGCCGGAGCGTCGACGAGATCGAAGACCCTCGGCGACATCCTGCGGAAATCGAACTGGCACCGTTTGATTGGGACTTGGGTGGATGCGGACTCCCAAGGCGCAGGCCTCAAGACCACCTATGCATGGAAACTGCAGGACCGCTTGTTGGAGGTGTCCAACGAGGAAGCCAACAAACGCTCCGTAGCGTTGATTGCTGTCAACGCCAAGACCGGCGACGTCTTTCAGACCGGGGCCGACGACCAAGGTTCGTCATTCCTGGGGCGGTGGAGATTTGAAGAAACTGGAGCCGCGGTGCTTGAAGTCGGATACACCGGCGGCGATGGGAACGAGGGCACGATTACGGTGCGGAACCGCCTGCAGGACGACGACACCTTGATCATGACGGTCGAACTTCCGCGGCCGGTTACCGTCAAGATGATCAGGGCGACGAAGGTTGAATGACGACTTGCCCTTTGCCTGATCGATAACCATGCCACCGCCGATTCCACCTTGTTCGCTTTCACCTTCTGCTGCGGTGCCCGTGGAGTCGAACACCCGTCCCGCTTCCTCCCACCAACGGCTGCACGACCTCGATGCCCTTCGCGCCGCGGCCATGTTGATCGGCATCATTTACCACGTCTCCCTTTCCTTTGCCGTGGGATTCCCATGGATGATCCAGGATGTGGCCCAAGCCAAGTGGGCCTTTGTCTTCCAGGCCTGGGTGCATGGATTCCGGATGCCGCTCTTCATACTCGTGAGCGGCTTCTTCACAGCAATGCTCTGGCGGCAGAAGGGGTTGAAGGCCCTCCTCTGGCATCGTTGCCGGCGGGTGCTCTTTCCGTGCCTCCTCGGGCTGGTCACGATTGTGCCGGCGGTGACGTTGGCCGCCGCTCTTGCTTCCCAAAAAAATGCGGCCAACAAACGCACGGGCTCCAACGTCGAGCCGGCCTCCGCAAGTATCTGGGCCGCCATCAAATTGGGCGATGCCGTCGCGGTGGATGCTCAACTGCGGAACCCGGCCACCCTCTCAAACCTCCACCCGACGCTAGGCTTCACGCCGCTGACTTGGGCGGTTCTGACCGGCCAAAACAAGATCGCCTCGTCGTTGTTGGATCGCGGAGCCGGGATCGATGAACGCAACCGCGACGGTGGGACGGCGCTTCACTCCGCCGCTTCCCTTGGGCGGGCAAAAATCGGCGACCTGCTTCTGCAAAGGGGCGCGAACATCAATTCAAAGAACGCTGCCGGCGAGACTCCCTTGACGAGCGCAGGCCGGGATTTTGAGACGGTTCAGTTGATCTCGGGGATTCTCGGTATCGCAGTGGATCGTAAGGCGGTCGAAGAAGGCAGGCGCGCCCTGATCCCGCGACTGGGGTCGAAGGATCTACCGAGTGGCAGTGTCGTAGCCGCCAAACCGCGGGTCCGTAGCAGCCAAAGCGTGTGGTCGGTGGTGGTGGGTATCTTCGGGATACTCACAATGGTGCCGCTGTTCAGCGTGCTGTGGTTTCTTTGGATGCTCGTCTGGCTGGTCGCGATCTTCTCCATCTACGCGCTGGTGGCGGAACGGTTCCGCTGGCGCGTCCGCGGGCACTGGCTCGTCCTGTCACCAGCCAATCTGCTCTGGCTGGTGCCACTGACTCTCATCCCTGCGGCGATGATGGTGTTCCCCGTAGAGATCATAGGGATCGGGCCCGACACCTCGATGGGCATCATCCCCATGCCCCATGTGTTGCTCTACTACATGCTCTTCTTCTTTTTCGGCGTGTTCTACTACGATTGCGACGATCGCGCTGGCCGGCTGGGCGGTTCGTGGCGCTGGCTGCTGCCCGTCACGCTGCTCGTCATCTTCCCGCTCGCGCTGGAGTTCGCCACCGGCACATTTGGTTTCCGCGATGCGCTGCTTCCGGCGAAGTTCCACCGGCCGGCCTCGGTGTTCTTCCAGTCGCTCTTCGCGTGGGCCATGTCCTTCGCGTGCACCGGCCTGTTCCGCGCCATGCTGACCCGCGAGAATCCCGCGATCCGCTACCTGTCGGACTCCGCCTACTGGCTCTACATGGCGCACCTGCCGCTGTGCATCGCCGGGCAGGCGATCATCAGCCAATGGGCCGCGCCGGCCTGGATCAAGTTGCCCCTGTTCTCGGTGGTGCTCATCGCTGTGCTGCTGCTGAGCTACCGGTTCCTCGTCCGTTACACGTGGATCGGGCGACTGCTCAACGGGCCGCGGAACCGCCCTGCGCTTAAACCATCGCCCTGAAAGAATCCTTGTGCGCGCCGACCACAGTTGAATTCGATCGAACCCTCCGCCCATGAAGCTTGCTGAGCCCGAAATCCTCCAGGCGCTGATGAAAGCGCGCACGCGCGTGTCGGCCGCGGCCTGGCTGGTCGTGCGGGACAGCCACGCGGCCGAGGACATCTTCCAGAACGTCGCGGTCAAAGCCATGACCCGCGATGTGACCTTCGACAACGAGAGCGCGCTCCTGTCATGGGCCCTGATCACGGCCCGCCGGGAAGGCATCGACTGGCTGCGCCGGCACAAACGCGAGTCGTGCGGCCTGGACGCGGGAATTCTCGACCTGCTGGAACGCGAATGGCAGTCGCATCCCGTCCAGCCTGCGGGCGCCAGGATCGAGGCTCTCCAGTCCTGCCTCGAGGCGGCGCCCGAGTCCGCCCGGCAAATTCTCAAGCTCCGCTACTTCGAAGGCTACAGTTGCGAGGAAGTCGCCGACCAAATGGGACTGGGCCTGGACGCGGTTTACAAGCGGGTGTCCCGGCTGCACGAAAGCCTCAAGGGCTGCATCGAAGGCAAGCTCGGACAAGCTGGAACAGGTTCTCCGTCGTGACCCGATGAACCCAGGCGCGCTCAACCGACGACCACTGTTGAACCGACTCTGGTTGGTCGCGGTCGCGTTGTGTTGGGCAGCCGCGGCGAGGGCTGCGGAACGGTTCGATCGGGCGCGGTTCGAGAAGGAGATTCGCCCGCTGCTGGCCGAGCGCTGCGTCGAATGCCACGGCGATCTGAAGCAGAAGGGATCCCTCCGGCTTGACGCAAAGATCCACGTCTTCGCCGGTGGCGAGAACG
>JAYUUX010000117.1:0-3914 GCA_043754645.1 Verrucomicrobiales bacterium
CTACGGCGCGGGCAACCACGCCCCGGCCTATTTCGAGCTGGTCTGGAACGCCTTCAACGCCGAACGCGCGGCCCAGTTGCCGACGCTCTTCCTGACCCAAGCCGCGCGGGAGCTGCGCGCTTCCGGCACTTTCCGCTCCACGGCGGAAGTCATCGAGGCGGTGCGCCTGGCGGAGACGATGGCGGCGATGCGGAACTCGCGCCCCACGCTGCGGGAACTGCGCGACGCGGCGGTGACGTTGCTCGGCCAGGGCGATCCGGCTGTGGTGCGGGAATCGTTGCTGCGCGTCGAGATCGGCACCGCCATCGGCTCGCTGGCCAAGGGCGTCAGCCAGACGTCCATCCAGGACGATTTTCACCGTGAACTCGACCGGCTGAAGCTGGAGCCCTTCAAGACCTCGGTGAAGCGCGACCTCGAACTCGACCTGCGTGAGAACCGCCGGGTGAAGTCGGCCGAAGCCGCGTTCCTCGATCTGCACCGGTCCGGCTTCCTCCATCGCCTCGCGGTGCTGGAGATCCCGTTTGCCCAGAAGCAGGCGGTGCGTCAGGACGGCACGAGCTGGGCCGAACGTTGGGCGCTGCAATGGACGCCCGAAGCCGAGATCGCGGTGGTCGAGGCCGTGCTGCTCGGCGAAACCATCGAACTGGCCGTCGCCTTCAAGCTGAAGCAGCGGCTGGAAACCTGCGCGTCCATCTCCGACGCGGCCACCATCATACGCCAAGCGTGCGAATGCGGCCTACCGGGCTCGATCGAATTGGCGCGGCAGACCCTGCAACGGTTGGCCAATGATTCGTCGGACTTCGTCGCGCTCGCCTCGGCCGCGCGGGAGTTGTCGCTGGTCATCCGCTACGGCGATGTCCGGCAGTTCGATTCCGCGCCATTACAGCCGCTGTTGGAGCAGCTCTTCCTGGAGGCGGCGCTGTCGCTGGTCGGTGCTTCCACCTGCGACGCTGCGGCGGCGCGGAAGATGGTCGGCGGTTTGAACGAGCTGAACCGAGTCGCGCTCGACCACACCGACTTGATCGACGAACCGATGTGGCTGGCCGAGCTCCAAAAGCTGGCAGCGGCCGACCATCTCAATCCGTTGCTCTCCGGCTACGCCTGCGCCGTCCTGCTGGAGCGCGGGCTCATCGCCAACGACGAGCTGGCCCGCGAAGTGTCGCGTCGGTTGTCGCCGGGCATCCCCGCCGATCTGGGGGCCGGTTGGTTCGAGGGATTGTCGCAGCGGAACCGCTACGCGCTTCTGACCCGGCTCGCGCTGTGGGAGCAGCTCGCGGGCTACGTCGCGTCGCTGGACGACGACCAATTCAAGCGGGCGTTGGTTTTCCTCCGACGCGCCTTCGGGGAGTTTTCGCCGGCGGAGAAGCACAGCATCGCCGAGAACCTGGGTGAGATCTGGGGCGTGAATCCGGACAACGTCAGTGAGGTTCTGGGCGGCGAACTGAACGAAAAGGAGAAGGAGAAACTCGCCGAACTCTCCGACTTCAACTTCGAGGAACTGTGATGCCCACGCCCGTCGATCCCGAACAATTAAAACGCTGGCGGCTGATCCTCGGCGCATCGGCGCAGGATGACCTCGGCCGGATGGGTGCCTGTGATTTGTCCGAGGAACAGCGCGGCATGGACGAAGCCTTGGCCGCCATTTACGACGAATCCACCGGCGCGGAAGCAGAGCAGAAACGTGGCGGTCGCCGCAGCGCCGGGCTCGGCCCGTCCGCGCCGAACCTCGCCAAGTGGCTCGGTGACATCCGCGGCTACTTCAAGGAGGACGTTGTCACCGTCATCCAAAACGACGCCATCGAGCGCAAGGGACTCACGCAGCTCCTCTTCGAGCCCGAGCTGCTGAAGAACGTGGAACCGAATCCCCAGTTGGTCGGCACCTTGATGTCGCTCAAGGGCCGCATCCCCGAGAGGACCAAAGAAACGGCGCGGCAGGTGGTCCAGGCAGTCGTTGATCAGATCAAGCGGTTGCTCGAACAGGGCATCCGCCAGGCGGTGCTCGGGGCGTTGAACCGCAAGGAACATTCGCCGATCCCGAACTCGGCCAACATCGACTGGAAGTGGACCGTCGGCCGCAATCTGAAGAACTACCAGCCGTCGCTCGGGACCATCGTGCCGGAGAAGGTCTATTTCCACTCGCGTTCGCAGCGGACGAACAAGTGGAATGTCATCGTCTGCATGGACCAGAGCGGTTCGATGGCCGAATCGGTTGTCTATGGCTCGGTCACGGGCGCGATCTTTGCGTCGCTGCCGGCGATGAAGACGCGGGTGGTGGCCTTCGACACCGAGGTCGTGGACCTGACCGAACAGTGCGGCAACGATCCGGTGGACATGATCTTCGGTGTGCAGCTCGGCGGCGGCACCGACATCAACAAGGCCGTGGCCTACTGCGAGCAGCTCGTCACCGATCCGGCGCAGACGATTTTCTTCCTCATCAGCGACCTGATCGAAGGCGGCAACCAGGCGCAGATGATCCGGCGGATGCACGAGATGGTGGCGTCCGGCGTGCGCGTGATCTGCCTGCTGGCCTTGTCCGACAGCGGTATTCCGACCTTCGACGAACGCGTCGCCAAGAAGCTGGCCGAAGGAGGCGTCCCGTGTTTCGGCTGCACCCCGAACAAACTGCCGGAACTGATCGAAGGCGTGCTGAAGAAACACGACCTCAAGGCGCTGGCCGCCCGGCTGGCGACGAAGAGGGAAGGAAAAGGCAATCCCTGATGAGCGCCTACTTCCAGAATGCCCTCTTGCCCGGCGCAGATGCCGCCGACGTATGTGAGGCCCTCCAGCAATGGCATAGCGCAGAAGGATACGAGCGCATCGCCAGCCGGTTGCTTTTCGAGTGCAGCTACACCGAAGAAGAAGTCCGGGCCTACGTGATATCGAATGAACGATGGTGTGCAGTCCTCTACAGCGATGCAGAGAACACGTCCAGATTGCGGCGCGCCTTAAGCCGGTTCCCTGTTGTGATGCAACTTTGGGCTGATGACGGGCGCTGGGGATATTACTTGGATGAGCACGGAGAGCAGATCGCGCGATTTTCCACGCTGCGCCGATGGGCTTCGCTTTGGGAGGGCGACCTCGCACATGTCGCTTACGCGTGTGGCTTCCCCGAGGCATTGCCGCGGCTCAAACGAATTCAATCAGGAAGGTTTCTTTTTACAGAGAAATTCTGCGGTGAGTTCTGTGATGCCCTGCAAGCACCAGTGGCGGCATTGAGCTTTCACGCGGTCGATGAAGCCAACGCCGGAATCATCGAGGAACGAATCATTGCCGGCTGGAGGTGTCAGATGCTCTGCTTTGCTCGCCGCCGGGCGAACTACAATAAGGATCGGCGAACAGAAGCGCTCAACTTCACTCCACAACTGACAGGCGCAGATCGCCAGACCGTTGCGCGGATGCAGAGAAAGACAAGATGGCTGCGCTTCTTGTTGGCACCTATCACGTTCGTTGCGGGTTTGCTGTCGATTCCATTGGTCGCCCTGCTGGTTGTCTCGGGCTTGCTCGGCTCAGTTCCCGGCGTGAGGCGGGCGTGCTTTGGCCGATCAGTGGCGTTCCGCGATGATTTCGTCAGACGACTTGGTGACTTGCCTTCAAAGTTAATTCATGTCGAAGGCGAATTGGTCACGAACACGCGCCACGGTTGTTCACTGACGGTCTCTCCACCGGCGAAGGCGTGTCCGGATCTGTTGCCGAGGAAGGGTGGTCGCCGTGAAGAAGCGGTTTTCGACCTCGAAGTGGGGGAGGACTTCCTGACGTGCCGGGCCTATCCACCCGGATGCAAACCGAAATGGGGCGGGGTAGAAGTCCTGGAAAAACGGTCATTCGCAATTCAACCGGGGGAAGTCCAGTTTGAGCAGCGCCGGACAACCAACCTAAAACGCGGGTGGTTTCAATACGAATGGACTGTAGGGACT
>JAYUUX010000118.1:0-4887 GCA_043754645.1 Verrucomicrobiales bacterium
GCCCGCGAAGCCCTCGTGACCGTTCTCTTCAATCACAACGACTTTGTGACCATCCGATGAAACCAAACCATCAGAACCGCCACGGATGTTCCGGCATCAGCCGACGTTCGTTCCTCGCCGACACCGGCATGGGTTTCACCGGTCTCGCGCTTGGCGCGATGATGTTCCGGGACGGCATCGCTCGCGGCGATGATTCCGCATGGCATCCACCGACCGGGAAACCGCACTTCACTCCGAAGGCCAAGTCGGTCATCTGGATCTTTCTCTGCGGCGGGGTCAGCCACCTTGAGAGCTTCGACGTGAAGCCAGAGCTCAACAAATACGCCGGCAAATCCATCAGCGAAACGCCCTACAAGGACGTGCTCGGGACCGAGGGCAAGGACGTCATCGGCGCCAATCCGGTGCATGGGAACCGCAAGGTGATCATGCCGCTCCAGACGAGCTACAAGCCCTATGGCGACAGCGGCCTTGTCGTCGGCGACTGGTTCAAGAACGTCGGCGAATGCGCGGACGACCTCGCCGTGGTGCGCTCGCTCTGGACCATCCATAACGATCACGGCGCGCAGCTCACGTGGCAGACCGGGCGGCACCCGCGGGAACTGGAACACCCGACTATCGGATCATGGGTCACCTACGGCCTCGGAACGCTCAACGAGAACCTGCCGGAGTATGTGGTGCTGGGCGTGCCCACGGGCGATTGCTGCGGCGGGGCTTTCACCCACGGCGCGGCCTATCTTGGACCGGAGCACGGCGGGGTCCGCCTGAATGTCGACGCCAAGAAACCGTTGCCGTTCATCAAGCCGCCGGAGGGGGTGACCCAGGAGGAACAGGCGGCCAACCTGAGCCTGCTCGGCAAGCTGAACCACCTCTCGGGCATCGATTATCCCGACGATCAAAACCTGCGCGCCAGGATCAAGTCCTACGAACTCGCGTTCCAGATGCAGATGTCGATTCCGGAGACCCTCCAGCTCGAAAAGGAATCCGACGCCACCCGCAAGCTCTACGGAATCGACAAGCCCGAGTGCAAAGCCTTCGGCGAGCAATGCCTCGCCGCCCGGCGCCTCATCGAGCGCGGCGTCCGCTTCGTGCAGCTCTTCCACGGCGGCGGCGGCGGCGGCGATTGGGACGCCCATTCGGAGATAAAGTCGAACCACACCAAGCTCGCGGAGCAGGTGGACCAGCCGATCGCCGGATTGCTCAAGGACCTCAAACAACGCGGCATGCTGCAGGACACGCTGGTCGTGTTCGGCACCGAGTTCGGTCGGTCGCCCGGAGCCGAAGGCACGGGCCGTGACCATCATCCGCAGGCTTTCTGCGCATGGATGGCCGGCGCCGGCGTGAAGGGTGGCACCACGTATGGCGCGACGGATGAAATCGGCTTCCACTCCGCCGTGAACCGCCGCTACGTCACGGACATCCACGCGACCGCGCTCCATCTCCTCGGCCTCGATTCCCACAAGCTCGAAGTCCCCGGCCGCAAGCGCCTCGACATGGACCACGGGGAAAAAATCCGGGAGATCCTCAGCTGATTCGCGGCCGTTTTGACGGCGGAGTTAACGCTTCCAGCCCGCAGGACATTTCCGGGGCGACCGTCTTCACGTCGTCATTTCGGGCTCAACTCGAACTGGTGCGCCTTGGGCCGGGCGGCGGCCCGCTGCTGTTTGACCTGTTCGGCCTCTTCCTGGTCCAACGCGGCGATCAAGTCCTTGACCGCCTGGCGCACCTTGGCGGACTTGGGTTCCCCGAGCGGGACCTCGATCTGCCGCCAGCGCTGGAAGTGGGTGTTGTTGTGCAGAAGCGTGAGCCTGTGGACTTCGGCGGCCTGCTTCGCCATCGGGGTTGAACGGGTCGCCAGGTTTATCCCTTCGGCCAACTGTTCTTTCGTGAACGAACCGGCTTCGCCGCCATCGATCTTGAGGATGTAGTTGGCGGCGGACAATCCAGTGACCTTCAAGGTCTGCTGGTTCAAGGCCTGGATGAAGTCCGAAGATTTCACGGACAGCGCGATGACGGGGTCGTTCATGTCCACCGGCATCGGCAGCGCCTCGTCCAACTGGGTCCAGGAAACCAGCGCTCCGGACTCCAGATCCGAGACCTTCGTCCGCTTCGATCCCGCCACCTTGCCCGACCGGGCGTCCAGCTCCACGGCCGAAACCAGCGCGGGGGCGTTCCACGATTTCAGGAGTTCCGCGGCCATCAGCAGGTGGCCACCGGGTCCGGGGTGCACGCGGTCCGGGATGATCTTCTTTGCAGCTTCGGGATCCGCGGCCCTGGCTCTTTCCAACGCCGCCACGACCGGTCCGTTGAGGTCGGCGACGCCCAGCTTCTCCCGGGAGGCCAACTCCTTCACGAACTGGCTGTAGCGGACGAGCACGCCGTTGTAGCCGCCCTCGAACTTCGGGGGCTGGGTCACATCGTCAAACGGCGAGGGCTGGATGGCCGTGATGCGGATCCCGGGCAGGGTCGCCTTCACGGAGTCGACGATGTGCTGGTAGCCCTTCGAGTAAGTTCCAAAGATCCCCTCGTCGAACGCACGGTAGGATCCGTCGTTCATGCCCAGCATGATCGTCATCACGGTGGGTTTGTAGGCGAACACGTCGCGTCGGAGCCGGGTGTCGATCGGACCGCCGCCGCCGCCCGTCACTCGATCGCCGCCCCATCCCGAATGGACGAAGCTGACATTTAGCCCCGGAAAGCGGGTGACGACAAAAGTCTCGGTGAAGGTCGTGTAGAGACGCTGGTCGGTGATGCTGTCGCCGTAGAAAACGACACGATCACCGTCCTTGAGGGCGAAGCCTTGGGCGCCGCTTTGCAGCGCAACACAGGCGAGCAGCCAGGTAGTCCAAACGGATCGGGGTAGTTTCACGCCCCTTGGCATAGCCGTTATCCAACCGGCGCACAACCCGTCGTCCCGGTCCGACGCTGAAAAAATCCGCCCCGGTCATCGTCGCCTCGCGTCGCGTTGACCCGAAAGAACCGGAAGGACTGATTTGCCATGCGGAACCCACCTGCCCTCCGAGCCTCGACGGAATTCGTCCACGGGTGCGCCGACCGTCAGACCAGGGCAAAGGGGCTCTTCATCGGCACCGCCCCGCCGCCGGGGTCGGCAGTGGGCCGATTTTGCCAAAGGGGCATCCCGTCCAATTCGGCCGGGCACCCGGGATGCCTGACGCCCGCGCCGGGGCGCGACGAATCCGCTTCGGAGCGGCGCCGGGCACGATCGAGGACCGCCTTCTTGACCTCGGAAAGTCGGCACCTAGACTGCGCCCACTTCCAATCATCGAACACAATTTATGGCCGACAACATTGAGTCCCATCTGAAGGAAACCCGCGTCTTCAAGCCGTCCAAGGAGTTCTCCGCGAAGGCGCACATCAAGTCGATGGCCCAATACCGGAAGCTCTGGACCGAGTCCGTGAAGTCTCCGGAGAAGTTCTGGAAGAAGCAGGCCGAGGCCGAACTCGTCTGGCAGAAGCCCTTCACCAAGGTGCTCCAGTGGAAGGAGCCATTCGCCAAGTGGTTTCTCGGCGGCAAACTCAACGTCTCCGCCAACTGCCTCGACAAATGGCTGGGCACTCCGACCGCCAACAAGGCCGCGCTCATCTGGGAAGGCGAACCCGCCGCCGACGGCAATCCCGGCGAGGAACGTGTCTTCACCTACAAGCAACTCCACCGCGAGGTCTGCCGCTTTGCCAATGTCCTCAAACGAAACGGCGTCGGGAAGGGAGACCGCGTCATCCTCTACCTGCCGATGATCCCCGAGGCCGCCATCGCCATGCTGGCCTGCACGCGCATCGGCGCGATCCACAGCGTTATCTTCGGCGGCTTCAGCGCGCAGTCGGTGGCGGATCGCGTCTTCGACTGCGGAGCGAAACTCATCGTCACGGCCGACGGCGGTTATCGACGTGGAGGCGTGGTGCCGTTGAAGAAAAACGTGGACGACGCCCTCAAGCTGAACGACGCCTCCGGCCAGTCGCTCACCAAGACCATCGAGAAGGTCGTCGTCGTCCGCCGTTGCGGCAACGAAGTCCACATGGCCGAGGGCCGCGACGTCTGGTGGCACCGCGAGTTGGAATACGTCTCCGACGTTTGCCCGGCCGCGAAGATGGATTCCGAAGCGCCCCTCTTCATCCTCTACACCAGCGGTTCGACCGGCAAACCCAAGGGCATTCTCCACAGCACGGCCGGCTATCTGCTCGGCACAAAGCTCACGTCAAAATACGTCTTCGACCTCAAGCCCGAAGACGTCTACTGGTGCACCGCCGACGTCGGCTGGGTCACGGGCCACAGCTACATCGTCTACGGACCGCTCTCGTGCGGCGCCTCCTGCATGATGTACGAGGGCGCCCCGAACGCCCCCGACTGGAGCCGCTTCTGGAGGATCCTCGAGCGGCACGGCGTGACGATCCTCTACACCGCGCCCACGGCCATCCGCGCGTTCATGAAGTGGGGCGATGAATGGCCGAAGAAGCACGATCTCTCCTCGCTGCGCCTGCTCGGCACCGTTGGCGAACCGATTAATCCCGAGGCGTGGATGTGGTACCACAAGGTCATCGGCGGCCAGCGTTGCCCCATCGTCGATACCTGGTGGCAGACGGAAACCGGCGGCATCATGATCAGCCCGCTGCCCGGCGCCACGCCCACCAAGCCCGGCACCGCGACGTTGCCCTTCTTCGGCATCCTGCCCGAGGTCGTGGACGATCAGGGCAAGGCCGTCCCGCGCAACACCGGCGGCAAGCTCGTCATCCGCAAACCCTGGCCTTCGATGCTCCGCGGACTCTGGGGCGACAACGAACGTTACAAGGCCACGTACTGGAGCGAGGTCAAAGGCAGTTACTTCACCGGCGACGGTTGCCGGCAGGACCAGGACGGTTATTTCTGGATCGTCG
>JAYUUX010000119.1:0-4799 GCA_043754645.1 Verrucomicrobiales bacterium
GAGCCGTAGATTGCGGTGGCGGCAACGGCGGCGGGATGAGCCGGGTTTCCAGCCGTTCGATCCAGAGGCTGCGGGTTTCCGTCTCGGTCACGACTTGGCGGAACTTGGTGAAGAGCTGCTTTCTCGCCCAGAGATACCAGAGGAACGACAGCACTCCGCCGATCGCCGACGGGATGATGACGTAGAGCGACATGAACCAACCGGGCGGAGTCCCGCGGCTGAAGAAGCCGGTCATCAGCGGAATCTGGATCGCGGCGTAGAGGATCCACTTGATCAGCCCCGTCACGACGATGACGAGGACGAAGGTCTTGATCATCGCGCCCGAGGTCTTGGTTGATTTGAGCCCGAACCACATCGCCGCCCAGACCACGCCGACCAGATGGAGCGCCTCGGCCGCCAAGTTGATGGCCGCGCTGAGAATGGGAATCCAGAGCGGGGTGGTTTGGGACGCGCCGAACGTCAGGCTTTCGTCCCGGCCCGCAACCTGGAAGACGGCTTGGAGGACCAAGATGGCGAAAACCCAGACCAGTCCGTTCCGCAGCAGATGCCAGAGGGTCATCACCAGTTCCCGGTCGGTGACGGGCGAAGTCAGCAGGATCTCCATTTCTCCCGTGTGTCGCGCGTCGGAAAAAATGCGGCAGGCCGTGTAGATCAGGATCAGTTCGGCGGCCAAGTCGGCGAAGAACACCGGGATCGCGAGGAGGCCGACGACCATGCCTCCACCCATTCCACCGACGAACGCGGACAGGATGACCGGCAGGCTGCCGAGGACTTGCAGGATGACGAGCAAGGCGATCCATCGGCGGAGGTTGATCCTGCCTCCGAGCGTGCGCGCCAACGGCGAGGTGCCCATGCCGGCCAACCAGCGGGGCAGACCGATCTCACGTCGCAAACCCTCCTTGGGCCGGGTTCGCGCCTCTTTCCGGCGCACGGCGTCCGTCGTCGACGTGAACAGCGAGCCGTCCCGCCAGTTCGTCGCAAGGCGCATGGAGCCCGCGATGGCGAGGACTCCCGCCATCGCCAACTGCGAGATCGTCGCATACCAGAACGGGCCGGGGTCGGCGTAGTAGGCCGCGTCGCTGCCGAGGTTCATGCTGATGAACGGGCTGAGCCAGCCGCTCCAGTGATCGATGCCCGCGCCCGGTCGCGTTGATTCGATCAGGCTCACGGCCACGAACGGAATGGTCGCCATCATCGCGGCCAGGCCGATGCCCAGGAGAAGCGCCGGCAGCGTCGTCCGGCAGCATGCGGATGCCAGCGTTCCGCAACCGAGCGCCAGCAGGAGCGCGGCGAACAGGCTGATCAAGGTGCGGAACACTTCGCCGCCCGTCACACCTCCGAGCAGGACCGGGATTGCGAAGAGCGGGGCGACGACGAGCGCGCCGTAGATCGAGGTCAGCGCGCCGCTGGCGGTCTTTCCGAGGAGCACGTCCCAGCTCCTCAGATTGGTGAGGAAGAGAAGCCCGAGCGTGCCTTCGCGGCGTTCATCCGGGATCGCCGACGCCACGCTGCGTGCACCTTCGAACAGGGCATAGATCAAGAGGAGATAGCGCAATGGCTCGAAGATGATGCGCCCGCTGGCCATGCCCATGCCCGTCATCGCTCCCATCGCCATTGCCGGGATCAGCAGCAGCGCGACGAGCATCAGGGCCAGCAGATAGATCCCCAGACGGATCCAGATGGTGGATCCGCGACGCGCCCTGACGAGCAGCTCCCTTTGCAATACCGGCGGCAACACGTCGCGACCGTCCCTGTTGCGAGGAGTCGCGGCAAGCGTTCCCTGAGCCGTAGGTGCTTAGACCAGTCCCGAAGGGACTGAATGTGAATAGCCGTGGGCGAGAGCCCACGGTCATCCGGCAAAAAAGATTGGACCCCGACGGGGTCCAACGCTCTGACTGTCCACGCACCGCAGGTTTCACCTGCGGCTATTCATGTTCGGCCTCTTCGAGGCCTGGAAACACACCGGCGTCGGAATTGGCTTCATCTAAATCGAGAGATGGATATCCACGGCGCTTCCTCCTGACATCGGCGGCTACGTGGCAATTCTCCTTGGGCGCATTGGTCCGTGTTCGGCACAGTCGGCGGCGATGAGCGACGTCCGGTTGTCAGATCAGTTCTTCATGCAGGCCGCCGGCTGGGAAGCCATGAAGCAGGCCCGCAGCCTGCTGGAGCGGGGCAATGTGCTGTCGTCGAACTGGACCGCGCCGGTGCTCAAGGGCGTCGTGCAGGAGGGCTCGATCTCCTACCGGTCCGGCATGGTCATCAAGGGCGAGTCGGACATCGAGAACCTTTGCAGCTGCCGGCAATCGCGTGAATCGGGCTCGATCTGCGCGCACGCCGTGGCGGTGGGGCTGCATCACTTGAAGCGCAGCGCGCCGGTGGTTCCGGCCAAGCCGGGCGCTGCCAAACCGGCAGAGCAGGGGGGCAGGGGAGAAAGTGAGCAGGGGAGAGTCGGTGCGCCGAAGTTGAGGCGGAGCGATTCGGGAGAAGAGGTGGAACTGTTCTTTGTGCTGCCGCCGAACATGGGGCCGGCGTTGGAGCGGGGCCGCGTGATGCTGATGGTGGAAGCGAAGTGGGCTCGCGGCCGCGTTCCGATCAATTCGCTGCCGCTGGCAACTACCTGGAAGTTTTCGCCGGACGATTTGGCTCCGCTGGAAGTGTTGGAAGAGATCACGAAAGGCGAACCGCCCGGGATGATCCAGCTCACGGCGGCGGAGTTGGCCAGGGTGCTCGGCAAACTGGTGGAGCATCCGCGCGTGGGCGTTGGGCGAAATACGGAATTGGGGGTGAAACGGGAGCCGCATCGTTTGGCCATCCAGGCGACTTTGGAAAAGGACGGGCAGATCACCCTGAAGCTCAAGAGCGCGGTCAGCGGGGTGGTGTTGGTCAAGGGCGAGAGCGTCTGGGCGTTTTCGCAGAATACCTTTCGGCCGCTCGCCTTGCCGACTGGCGCCGGTGATCTGCTGACCAAGCCTGTCGTCATTCCGCGCAGCCGTGTGCCGATGTTCCTGATGCAGGATTGGAGCCGGCTGGTGGCGGGTTGCGATGTGGAGGCGAATTTCCGCGTCGAGGACTTCGAGTTGGAGCCGCGTCCGCCGAAGTTTCTGCTCAACCTTGCCGGCGGGATCGCCCAGCTCACGGCGCAGCTCCAGTGCGTATACGGCCAGCGCATCATGACGGTCGGCGTGACCGATCCGAACGAGTCGCACTGGCTGCCGGACCCGGATGATCCGAAACGCTATTCCACCCGCGACTTGGCGGCGGAGCAGGGCGCCTTGAGCCGGTTGACCAAGTATGGTTTTCGACCAGGGAAGAACGCCGGCATTTATGAGCTCCAAGGACAAACCCCCGTCCTCACGTTCTTCGCCCGCGAGTTCCCCAAGCTGGAAAAGGAATGGAAGGTGACGCTGGAAGAGCGCCTTGAACGGAGCGCGGCCAACAACCTCGAACGCATCGAGCCGAAGTTCCAGATCACTCCGTCGGGCGTGCAGTGGTTCGATCTCGACGTGTCGTTCGGCACGAAGAGCGGCGAGCGGTTTTCGCAGGCGGACATCCAGCGGCTGCTTTTGGGCGGGCAGAACCACACGAAGCTGAAGAACGGCAAATTCGCCATCATCGACACCGGTGCGGTCGAAGAGTTGCAGGAGGTGCTGCTCGACTGCAATCCGCAGCAGACCGGCCAGGGCTATCGCATGAACGCGACGCAGGCTGGCTTCCTTGATTCGACGTTGGTCGAGAACGGCTGGCAGGCCGCCGCTCCGCAGGCGTGGCGAGATCGGGCCAAGGCGCTCTCCGGCGAGGCGAAGCTGGAGTGTCCGCCGTTGGGTTCACTCGAGGACGTGCTGCGGCCGTATCAGAAGCTGGGCGTGGCGTGGTTGGGTTTTCTCCGTTCGAATGGATTCGGTGGAATCCTGGCGGACGAGATGGGTCTAGGAAAGACGCTGCAAACGCTGGCGTTCCTGGGGTCGATTCAAAATGGAGGATTAAAAATTCAAAATGGGCGGAAGCCGCATCTGGTGGTGTGTCCGACGTCGCTGGTCTTCAACTGGGTGGCGGAGGCGGCGCGGTTTACGCCGGAGCTGAAGGTCGTGGCGCTCCACGGGCCGGATCGGCATGGGCGCTTTTCCGACTTGGCGACGGCGGATCTGGTGGTGACGAGCTATGCGTTGATCCGGCGGGATGCGGAGAAGTATCGCGGGCTGGAGTTCGACACGGTCGTTCTCGACGAAGCGCAGCACATCAAGAACCGGCAGACGCAGAACGCGCAGGCCGTGAAAGCGGTAAGGTCGCAGCATCGACTCGTGCTGACGGGCACGCCGATGGAGAACTCGGTGTTCGACCTGTGGTCGATCTTCGACTTCCTCATGCCGAACTACCTGGGAACGGCGCAGGATTTCAAGGAGCGCTACGAGCAGCCAATCTCGCGCGAGAAAAACTCGGAGGCGCAGGCGCGGCTGGCGCGAAGGCTGAAGCCGTTCCTGTTGCGCCGTCTGAAGCGCGAGGTGGCGAGGGAATTGCCCGACAAGATCGAGCAGGTCTCGTTCTGCGAACTCAGCGACGAACAGGCGCAGGTCTACAAGCAAGTGCTCGATGCGACCCGTCGTGAAGTGGTCATGGCCGTCGACCAGCAGGGGTTGGCCAAGAGCCGGATGATGGTCCTGAGCGCGCTGCTCCGGCTGCGGCAGATCTGCTGCGACCTTCGGCTGCTCCGCGTAGGCCGGGCGTCCTCGCCCGGCCAGGAGGATTTGGGAGATTTGCCGACAACCAACAGCACCATCTTGCCGGGCGAGGACGCCCGG
>JAYUUX010000120.1:0-6120 GCA_043754645.1 Verrucomicrobiales bacterium
ACATTGCCCTCATGGCGGTTTTGCGCCTCGGAGTGCAGCACGCCGGAAAGGAACGAGTGCACCGCGAAGTGCCCGCCTTTAACCCCGTGATCGAGTCCGCGAAGGACCGTCATCTTATCGCGGATATCCCACAACGGCTCCAGCAGCGTGGTCTTTTCGTAATTGCGGCCCGCGGTCGATGGAAAGAGCTGCTTGGTCTGGT
Source organism: Verrucomicrobiales bacterium (assembly GCA_043754645.1). Lineage (GTDB taxonomy): Bacteria > Verrucomicrobiota > Verrucomicrobiia > Limisphaerales > CANJSG01 > CANJSG01. The sequence goes on from JAYUUX010000120.1 coordinate 203, forward strand.
AGCCAAGCAAATTCCCAATCGCCACAAAGCGCCGGGCGCCCATGCCCGCACCCTTGGCGATCTGCACCGCCGAGTTTCCACCCACGTCTTTGGCCATGAGCGAAGGCAGCCCCGGAAGTGCCAGCGTGGTGCCGAGAGTTTGGAGAAGAAAGCGGCGGCGGTTCATGCTTGAAGAGTATAACGCCGAGAAACAGCGGGCAACAGGTCAGTTTCGTTACAGCAGGTCTGTGATCGTTCAGCGGGATTCATTCAATGAAGGCAGGTCAGCCAGGGGGAATCCAGGGCGGCGGTGTTCGGTTTGCGGGCAACCTGTCTACGTCGTCAGCGAAAGCGGACCCGATTCACACAGCTTGCTGCTGCCAAATGTCTTCAGCGGATGGCCGAAAGCGTGGGCGACGGAAAGCCAGAGGCGGTTGTGGGGCGTCAGCTTCTCTTGAAGGGATCTTCCCGACTTGAAACCAAGTCCGCCGCCGACGAGCACGAACGGAATGTTGTCCAGCGTGTGGCTGTTGCCTTTGCCGAGTTCGTTCGTCCAGACAATCGTGGTGTGGTCGAGCATCGATCCACTCCCGCCGGGCTCGGGCGTGTCCGCAAGCTTCTTGGCCAGCATCGCCAACTGCTGGGCAAACCAGACATTGATCTTGAGGAGCTTTTCCTGGGACGGCTCGTTCAGGTCGGGATCGTGCGAGATCCCGTGATGCCCTTCCTCGATTCCCAGCCAGCGCATGCGCGCGTTTCCGACGGAGTTCGTGAACTGCAACGACCCGACCCTCGCCATGTCGTTGGCGAATGCATTCACGAGAAGGTCGGTCTGCATCGCGGCCGCCCGCGGCATGTCGTCGTTGTCCGCGCTCACTCCGGGGGGAAGCACCGGTGCGGGCTTCGCCAGTTTCTGGCGCGCGGTGTCGCGCAGTTCCGTCTCCATCTCGCGGACGAACGTGGCGTGTTTGTCCAGCAACGCCTTGTCCTCACGCCCCAGCTTGGCCGCGACGGTCTTCAAGTCGCCGCGGAGATCGTCGAGAATGCTGCCGAGGTTTTCCCGGTCCTGCATCTGGCCGTAGAGCTTCTCGAAGACCTGATACGGATCGGAGACCGGAGCGACCGGCTGATTGGGTCCGGCATAGGTCCAGCGCGTCCACGGATCGGCGCGGTTCGGCACGGCGACGCCGAGTTCCAGCGAACCGAAACGTGTGCGGGTCTCCGGACGCGACTGGAGAAACTGTTTCAGCTCCTGGTCGATGGAAGGCCCGCTGGCCCATCCGGCCGGAGTGTCGGAACCGCCCTGGATGTTTCCCGGAAACAGCTCGATGCCCGTCAGCAGGCAACTCATGCCCCGCATGTGGCCGTCGCCGTCGCCCCGGACTTTGTTGCAGAGCCCCTTGATCACAAGAGTGCGATCCTTGAACGGCTCCAGCGGCGCGAGGATGCGCTTGAACTGGAAGTCCGCACCGGCCTGGTCCGGCCAGAACTGCGTCGGGATCGTGCCGTTCGGGCTGAACATGAAGATCATCCTCTGGCGCGGCCTCGCGGAGGACGAGGCGTTCAATCCAGGCAGGCCGGCGACGAGCGGGAGGGCGGCGGCGGAGATTCCGAGTTGGCGGAGAAACGCGCGGCGTGATGTGGCATTCATGGTTTCGAGGCGACTTGGATGGGTTTTCCGTGCAGGGCGGAGGTCACGGCGACCTCGACGACCAGTTTGCGGATGTTGTGACCGGAAGAGGCGAACGATTGGTCCAGTAGTTCGAGCGTGTCGGTCCCGTAGGCTGAGGGAGCCTGTTTCGCCGTCTGCTGGAAAAGCTGACGGACAAAGCCGCGTCGGGCGTCGACGCTGTTGACCGCGAGGTCGGCGAGGTCGCGCGGGCCTCGGAGCTTGACCTTGGTTCCGTCGACACCGGTGTATTCCGAAACGGTATTGACGGGCTTGTTGTTGTCCGTCGTGCGGAAGCGGCCAACCGCGTCGTAGGCCTCCAGGCTGAAGCCCAGCGGGTTGATCGTGACGTGGCAGCCCATGCAGTTGGGCTTGGAGGTGAGCTCCGTCACCTTCTCACGCATCGTCAGCGAGGGGTCGAACCGGTCGTCCATGAACTCGATGGCCATCGGCGGCGGTTTGAGGAAGCGGCCGAACACGTTCCGGGTCAGGAAGACGCCGCGGTGAATCGGCGAGGTGGACTTGTGATACGACAGGGCGGACAGGATGAACGGATGGGTGAAGATTCCCGCACGTTGAGCGGGGTCGAACTTCACCGACTCGAACTCGTCGCCCTTCGGCCCGGTCACACCGTAGAATTTGGCGAGGCGTTCGTTGAGGAAGAGATAGTCGGCCTGCAAAAGCTGGCGGTAGTCGGAGGCGTCGCTCCAGACCACGTGGTCGACGAACTTCTCGAGCGACTTCCGCAAGTCGGCCAGCACGGCTTCGTCGAAGTCCGGGTAGGCCTTGCGATCCTTGCTCAAGTCATCGCCTTCCTCAACAGGGAGCCATTGGTGGAAGAACTCGCCGACCTTCGCCCGGGTTCGATGGTCCTTCACCATCCGGGCCGCCTGGAGCCGGACCTGTTCCACCGTGCGGACCTCGCCCTTGGCCGCGGCTTCACGCAGGGCTTGGTCCGGAAGCGAATCCCACAAGGCCAAAGCCAGTCGCGACGCGACGGCATGGTCGTCGGTCGCCCCCGGAGTATCCGGATAAAGGAACCGTGGCGACGTCAGCACGAGCAACACGGACCGCTTGACGGCGGTCTCCGGAGCCACGCCATCCACGAACTGGCTATCCACGATGTCCGCGCGCAACTCGGGAGAGAGCGGCCGGCGGAAAGCACGTTCGGCGAAGGACGCGCAGAACTCGCGGAGGACCGCGACCCGGTTGGTTGATTTGCTGTCGGTTTTCGTCAGGAGGCCAAGGCGCGAGACCACGTCACCCGCGACTTCGACGGCCGCCTTGGTCGTGGCTTCGTGCCACGCCTTCGAAATGGATGTGCCGCGCTCATAGCCCACGCTGGAGTCGTCGGGCGGGAACTGCGTCGCGACCACCGCAGTCATCGACGAACGCTCCGGCGACAACGCGTCGGCCGGGATCACCTGCCACACTCCGTGAGGCTGTTTCCACTCCAGCTTCACCGCGGCCGTCTTCTCCTTGAACTTGAAGTAGTCGAGCCGCAGCGGATACGAGCGGCCCCCGAGCAGGAACACTTCCGCCGAACCTTCGCGGACGGTTCCGCCGCTGCTTACCCACAGGTCGATCAACGACGCCTGGCGTTTGGCATCGCTGTCGTCGCGGGTGTTGCTGTCGCCGGCGGCGAGGTCGGTGTTGAAGTAGAGCCGGGCACCGTTGGGAGTGGTCACACGGAACTCGTATGTCCCGGTTTCATGAACCAACAGTGAACCATTCCAAGCGATGGAGAACTGGTCGGGGGTGATCCCCTTGTCCGGCGCGCCCCCTCCGAAATCGAACGCGATGGTCTGGTCGGTCCGCTCCAGCACCTTGGCCTTCTTCTTGTTCATGCCCTCGGACGAGAAGTATTCCGCAGCGAGTCCCCCGCCCTGCTTCGCCTGCCGCACGGTCCGGAAGCCGGCGACAAGGTCCGCGACCGACTCCCGGTATTGCCGGTTGGTCAGACGGGCGAACTCCACCTTGGCCGGATTGTTCCGTGCACGCGCTTCCGGTGAATAGAATGCGCCGTGGAGATATTCGGCAACGGCCCGCGCCTCGTCCGGCCGGGTCTTGTCGTCCCGATCCTCCGGCATGGTCCGGGCGATGAGCCGGGCCAGGGCCTCCACCGACTTTTCCCCGTGCAACGTCTCGTCATGTTTGCCCGCGACTCCCTGGCCCCTGTCGCCATGGCAACGAACGCACTGGTCGCGGTAGACCTTCGTGCCATCCAACGACGCCGTTTCACCGGATGCGCCCTGCCTGCTGGTGCAGGAAATGGCAACCAGCCCCAGGGCAAGACAGGAAACGATGGCGACGACGAATCTCACGGTGGCTAATGACTGACATACGAGACCTGAAATTCAACTTCCGCAAGGCTTCAGGCTAAATCCTGACCGCCATCGGATCGAGCCGCTGGACTTTTGCCACGACACTTGAATATTTCCCCCCACGAATCTGCTGCCAGCATGAAACGCTTCGACACCATCCCCGCTCTCGCGCTCCTCGTATTCCTATGCATCCCCGCCCACGCCGCCGACAGGGCGGCGGATGATCTCCGCAAACTCAAAGCCGAAACCACCGAGACCATCGCACTCTTCAAGCAGGTCGATCCGACCATGAAGAGGTTCTTCGACAAGTCCGTTGGTTACGTGGTGTTCCCGTCGATCGCCAAGGGCGGCTTGGGAGTGGGTGGCGCGCATGGGAAGGGCCTCGTCTTCGAGAACGGCAGACTCATCGGCCAGGCAACCGTGTCCCAAATCACCGTCGGCGCGCAGATCGGCGGGCAGGTCCTTCGTGAGATCGTCTTCTTCGAAGTCAAGGAAGCCATGGACCGGTTCAAGGAGGGCAAGGTCAAGATAAGCGCCCAGGTCAGCGCCGTCGCCGCCGCGGAAGGCGCGGGCGAGAAGGCCCGCTACGAGGAAAACGTCGCCGTGTTCACCCGGCCAAAGGAAGGCCTCATGGCCGAAGCCAGCATCGGGGGGCAGAAGTTCAAGTTCACGCCGATCAAGTGACTTGGCCCCGGTTTCACAAGCTCCACCGGAGGTGAGTCAATCGGACGGTGGAACAGGGATGCTGAATCGCCGTTCTATTTTAATTGGCGTGTGCCGCCGCGCCCTTGACGATCCGCCCTTCAGTTTTTAAGAGATTTTCACCTATGAGTTCGACCGAGAAGCACACGTTCCAGGCGGAGATTCAGCAGTTGCTGAACATCGTCATCCATTCGCTCTACACCGATAAGGAGATCTTCGTCCGCGAACTGGTCTCCAACGCGGCGGACGCCTGCGAGAAGCTGCGCTTCACCCAGTCGTCCGGCACCGCCATCCATCAGCCGGAGGTCGCCCCGACCATCGCGATCACGTCCGACGACAAGGCGGGCACGCTCACGATCACCGACACGGGCGTCGGCATGACGCACGACGAACTGGTCAAGAACCTCGGCACGATCGCGCATTCGGGCACCAAGGCGTTCCTCAAGCAACTCGCCGACGACAAGAAGCCGGACGTAGGGTTGATCGGCCAGTTCGGCGTCGGGTTCTACGCGGCCTTCATGGCGGCCAAACGCGTCACGGTCGAAAGCCGTTCGGCGGCCGTCGGCGAAGCGAGTTGGCAATGGATCAGCGAGGGCACGGGCGGCTACGAAATCACTCCGGCGACCAGCGATCTACCGCGCGGCACTAGGATCACCCTGGAGTTGAAGGACGAGGCCAAGGAGTTCGGCGAGAAGTCCACCATCGAGCGGATCATCAAGCGCTACTCCAGCTTCGTGCCCTTCCCCATCGAACTGAACGGCGAGAAGGTGAACACGGTCCAGGCGCTCTGGACCCGGAGCAAGAACGAGATCAAGCCGGAGGAATACGACGAGTTCTACCAGTTCATCGGCCACGACCACGACAAGCCCCTGCTCCGCCTCCACTTCAACGCCGACGCGCCGATCGCCATCCAGTCTCTCCTGTTCGTGCCGCAGCGGAACATGGAGACGATGGGCATGGGCCGGATCGAGTCGGAGGTGAACCTCTATTGCCGCAAGATCCTCATCCAGGCCAAGGCCAAGGGGCTTTTCCCCGAGTGGCTGCGCTTCCTCAAAGGCGTGGTGGACAGCGAAGATCTGCCTCTGAACATCTCGCGCGAGACCATGCAGGACACGTCGTTGTTGCAGAAGTTGAACAAGGTCCTGACCAGCCGCTTCCTCAAGTTCCTCGACGAAACGGCGGAGAAGGATCCGGAAGCCTACGAGAAGTTCTACACCGAGTATCAGCGCTTCCTGAAGGAAGGC
>JAYUUX010000121.1:0-2080 GCA_043754645.1 Verrucomicrobiales bacterium
GATCCCCTTCGATATTGAACAGATACGCCGCACCGATTCCGCCGTAGCGCTTGCCTACTAGCACCCGGTCGTTCCCCACCGCCCCCACGGAAACGGCGAAGAAATCGCTGCCCGCCGGGGTGGGATTGGTGAAGGTGGTCAACGGAGTGCCAACGCTAACTTGGGCGAAGGCCGATCCGGGCCATAGCTGCTGGCTGAACAACAGAAAGATTAGGCAGGAAGCGGCGGATAGGAAACGCCAAGGCTCGGTTCTGAGTCCGGAGGATGTGTTCACGGGGTGTTTCCTTGGCGATTCTCTGTGCGTCCTTTTGTCTGACAAGACTTTCAGGCGGAGCTCAGGTTGTCGAGGCCACGGTGGAGGCCGGATCGCGCCGGGCTCGCCGGACTCTGGGCGCTTGCCGGCATCGGATCGCAGGGGAACAATCCTCAAAGCGTGCCGCAGCGCGGCAGACGCGATTACAGGCCGGACGGGATCATCCGATATACCTCAGGAATAGTTATGGCTACAAAACGCGAAATCCTCGGGACGCATCAGAAGGCTCTTCAGGTAAACCTCGACCCCAGCAAGTATGGCACGTTCGCCGAGATCGGCGCCGGCCAGGAAGTGACCCGCTGGTTTTTCCGCGTGGGCGGCGCTTCCGGCACGGTCGCCAAGACGATCTCCGCCTACGACATGACGGTCAGCGACGCCATCTACGGCCGCTCGGAGCGCTACGTCAGCCAGCAACGCCTCACCACCATGCTCGACCACGAGTATGGCCTGCTGGTCGAGCGTCTCGTCGCCAAACGGGGTTCCACCACCAAGTTCTTCGCCTTCGCCGACACCGCCGCCGCCACGAGCTTCTCGCGCCGCGAAGACGGCCACGGCTGGTTGGGCATCCGTTTCCAGCACACTCCCGGCGCAGAGCCCTCGCAGGCCGTCCTGCACATGCGCCTGACCGACAAGGAAAACATCCAGCAACAGGAGGCGCTCGGCATCCTTGGGGTGAACCTCATCCACTCGGCCCTCTATTTCCACAACGACATCGACCTGTTCATCGAGGCGTTGATCGACAACCTCTCGCTCGAACGCGTGGAGGTGGACATGATCAAATGCACCGGCCCCGCCTTCAAAGGCGTCGATAACCGCCTGCTGTCGCTGAAGCTCGTCCAGGCCGGCCTGACGAACGCGGCGATGTTCCTCGCGAACGGCGAGAACGTCCAACCGGCCGATGCGCTCTACAAGAAGGCGATCCTTCTCGAACGCGGCAGCTTCCGGCCCGTGACCAACGCCACCTACGACATGCTCCGCGCGTCGAAGGCCATGTTCATCCAGGAACCGCGCATGCAGGACGAGGAGTTCATCGTCCTCATGGAGATGACGCAGAAGAACCTGCTCACGGAAGGCGGCATCGACCACAAGGACTACCTCGAGCGCGTCGACATGCTCTGCGGCCTGGGACAGAACGTGATCATCACGAACTTCGCCGAGTTCCACCGACTCGCCGCCTACCTCTTCCGCTACACGAAGAAGATGATCGGCATCGTCATGGGCGTGCCGACATTGAAGGAGATCTTCGACGAGAAGTATTACGCAAACCTGGAGGGCGGCATCCTCGAGTCGTTCGGCCGCCTCTTCAAAAACGACCTGAAGATCTACGCCTATCCGCTGCTCGACGACAAAACCGGCTCGCTCATCACCGCCGGCAATCTCCGCGTCGCACCGCATCTCCGGCACCTCTACTCCTACCTGACGGAGAACCGCTTCATCGACAGCATCCGCGACTACGACGAAAAGACGCTCACCATCTTCGCCCGCGAGGTGCTCGCGCACATCCGCAGCGGCGAGGCCGACTGGGAACACCAGGTGCCCCCGGCCGTCGCCACGATGATCAAGGAGCGCAAGCTCCTCGGCTACCGGGGCCCGGCCAAGCCGGCCGAAGCATCCTCCGGCGATGTTGGTCCCAGCGTGAAGATCGCGGCCTGAGCGGCACGACGCATCGTTCCCTGCCCCGGACCCGGATACGACCGGGCTTGCCGCGCATCGCCGCATCCGTAGCCTATCCGCGTGGCGAAGCCTACGAACATTGAACTGCCCGGA
>JAYUUX010000122.1:0-3111 GCA_043754645.1 Verrucomicrobiales bacterium
CGAGAACCGGACGTTGCTCATCGTCGACAAGCCCGCCGGCTGGGTGCTCGGTCCCGACGGCCCCATCGGCAAACGCGGCAACCTCCAGATCGCCGTCGAATCCTCCATCGGCGCCGGTGCCTTCTGGGCTCGCTCGCGCAGCCTCAAGTTTCTCCGCTTCGTCCACCGGCTCGATGCCGACACGACCGGCCTGCTCATGTTCTCCAAGAGCTTCGGCGGGCTGGAACCGCTCAGCGACCTCTTCGCCGAACGCAAGGTGGAGAAGCGCTACCTGGCCGTTGTCGAAGGGGTGCCGGACGAATGCCACTGGACCTGCACGCTTCCCCTCGGTCCCGACCAGGAACACAACGGTCGTCACCGCGTGGACAAGGAGAACGGCCGAGAAAGCGAGACACGCTTCGAAGTTCTCGCTTCGATTCCCGGCCGCACCCTGATCGCGTGCGAACCCCTCACCGGCCGCAGCCACCAGATCCGCATCCATCTCGCCGAGTCCGGGTATCCCATCGTCGGCGACCCTCTCTACGGCCGTGGTTATTGGGGCGATCATCTGGGCCTTCGTTCCATTTTTCTCGGTCTGCTTGATCCGTATCTCAAGACGCAGGTTCGCGTCCTCGCGCCCGTCTCGGAGTTCCTCGAACAGTTCGGCTTCGCCAAAAACGCCGCGGAACCGGTCCTCATCGCGCTCAAGAAAGCGGCCGAGGCGCAGAAGCCCGCCAAGCCGCCCGCGAAGCCAGTTCCAGAGCCCAAGGCGTCCGCTCCGGTCGTCCCGACCAAACCGAAGCGTGTCCGTCGGTTCACTCCGCCGGTTTGACCCGTCGCCTCCAAAGAATCGGCTTCGTTCATCCGCCGCGACCACCTAGGTTCCGCCCGTGAAGCTCTCGGTCAAAAGCGATTATGCGTGCCGTGCGGTCCTCTGGCTGGCCCGCCATTATCCCGAGGGCGTGGCCCGGCGGGTCGAGGACATGGCGTCGGAGCACAACATCTCGCCCAATTACCTGGTCCAGATCCTCATCGAACTGAAGGCCGGTCGGATCGTGAAAAGCCAACGCGGCAAGGAAGGTGGATACCTCCTCGGCCGACCCCCTGCGGAGATCACGATGGGCGAAGTCCTGCGCTGTGTTTACGGACAGATCTTCGAGTCGCCCGCCATGACCGATCCGATGTGTCCGCCTGAACTCCGTGAAGCGTGGAAGAGTCTTCAGAAGGGCATCGACCAGGCCGCCGACAAGATCACCTTCCAACAACTCGTCGACCAGGGCTCCAGCAAGGAGCGGATGTTCTACATCTAACAGTCCCGGCATCCGGTCGTGCGCAGCTTCCTGAAATATTGGCTCCCCGTCGTCCTGCTGATGGCGCTCATGGCCGGGATGTCCACCGGCCTAGGCCAAGTCTCGAACAGTTCGCGGATCATTGGCCCGATCCTCCGCTGGTTCGCGCCCGACATCTCGCCCGAGCTCGAGGGCCGGATCGTCTTCCTGATCCGCAAGAACGCCCACGTCGCCGAATACGCCGTTCTTGCCGCACTCGCGTGGCGGGCGCTCCGAAAACCCCAGCGGGGCGATCGCCGCCCCTGGTCGGCCAAGACCGCCTGCCAGGCCGTCATGTTCGCGGCGTGTTTCGCGACCACGGACGAGATCCATCAGTCGTTTCACCCGTCCCGACAAGGCCAGTTCGCGGATGTCGTGCTCGACACATTCGGCGCCGCATTGGGAATCACCCTCGTCTGGATCGTGTGGCGACTTCGGCGCCGGAGTAGTCCGGATCTTCCGGCCTCCGTGTGAGTCCGCGGCGCTATTCCGCCTTTGCGCCGGCCTTCTTCCCCTTGGCCTTCGCCGGCTGGGCGTCCTTCTCGTTCCAGGGCCACGGCAGGACCTTCGACTCCTTCGCCCAAGACTCCCATTTCGCCACGAGTTCCCTGGTTTTGGCAGGTTGCGATACGGCCAGGTTGTCCATCTCGGTTCGGTCGACGGCGAGGTTGTAGAGTTCCCAGGACGACTGCGCTCCCTTGGCGACGAGCTTCCAATCGCCGTCCCGGATCGCGCGGTTGCCTTCGTGTTCCCAGAACAACGGTTGGGTCCGCTGCAACGGCTTCGCGGAAAAAGCGGGCCGCAGGCTGGTGCCCTGCACGGGCGTTATCGTCTGGCCGGAGAACTCCTTCGGGTAAGCGGCTTCGGCGAGGTCGATGCACGTGGCCATGATGTCGACCAACTGCCCCGGGGCCGAGTTCAGGCGCCCGCGCTGGTCGGCCGCAACGCCGCTCGGCCAGTGCGCGATCAGCGGCGTGCTGATGCCGCCTTCGTGGGTCCAGTGTTTGTATTCGCGGAAGGGCGTGTTGCTGACGTTGGCCCACGCCTGCCCGTAGGAGATGTAGGTGTCGGGTCCGCCGGGCATGACACCGGTGCCGACGCGCACCGGCCATCCGTCGCGGGTCTGCTTGGGCTGGCTGTTGAACTGCTGGTCATCGGGCGCCATCGGAGGGAGCGACGGTTTGTCGGCCCGTGCGGTCGGATTGGGCCCACGGCCCAGCGCTTCCGCGCAGCCGCCATTGTCCTGGAGATAGAGGATCAAGGTGTTCTCCCACTGCCCTTGCGCCTTGAGCTCCGCGACGATCCGGCCAATGCCCTGGTCCATTGAATCCACCATGGCCGCGTAGACCTCCATGCAGCGTTCTTCGAAGGCTTTGTCCTTCACTTTGTCCCAGTCGCCGACCAGCGGCCCGGGTTTCCACGACGGATCGACGACCCCCAGTTCTTTCTGCTTCGCCCAACGCGCCGCGTGGATCGCGGCGTAACCCGCGCTGTATCGGCCATTGTATTTGGCGATGTCGGCTTCCCTCGCATGCATCGGCCAGTGGGCGGCGGTGAAAGCGGTGTAGAGGAAGAACGGCTTGGCGGCATGGTCGCGCGCGTGTTCGCGGATGAACTTCACCGCATGGTCGGCGATCGCGTCCGTGTAGTAGAACTCCTTCGGCCGATACTCCGTGTCGTTCGCGACGGTGATGAGCTTGTTGCCGCGCACGAGCGAACTCGGATCCCAAAAACTCCCCGCCCCATGGATGGTGCCATAGAAGTGGTCGAAGCCGCGCTGCAACGGCCAGTTGCCGGTGTTGGC
>JAYUUX010000123.1:0-2503 GCA_043754645.1 Verrucomicrobiales bacterium
CGGCCTTTGTATTCCATCTGAAACTCCGGCTGGACCAAAAACGGAATGCTTTGGGCCTCCAACTCAATCTCCAGACACTCCTGATAGATCGCTTCGTCAAAGCCCGGCCCTATCTCCCGCTGCACTTCGATGCAGGCACCAATCACGCGATACACTTCATCCTTTAGCAGCAATTCGCTCATGGAGTTCTTCGCGTCTCTTCGCGCCCTTCGCGGATCAAACGGAAACCCAACCGGCGAACTTGTTCGCTTCCATCGCGGCGGTGAGGACGCGGACGGAATCGTAGCCGGCCCAAGCGTCGGCCAGCGGGGCTTTGCGGGTGGTGATGGATTCGCAGAAGGCCTTGAGCTCGGCCAGCAGCGGCTCCACCGGCGCGGTCTCGATCTGCACGGGTGCGCCTTCGACGCCCTTGAAGTCCTTGCCTTCGGCCACGTGCTGGTTGGCGTAGGTTTTGATCTTGTTGGACGGCAGGTCGTAGTTGCAGACGGCCGTCAGCTTGTCGCCGATGACGATCACGTCGCGGAACTTGCCGGGAATGAAATACTCCGTCTCGACCGTCGCCCATGTCTTGCCGAAGCGCGTGTCGTATTCCAGCGACGTGCGGGACGCATCGTCGAAGCCAGGTCCGCGTCCGAGGAAGTCATACCACTCGGCCCGCACCCGCGTCGGCACAGCGCCGAGGATGTAGTTGAAGAGGTCCACAAAGTGGATGCCGTCGGCGAACATCACGCCGCTGTCGTTGCGCGGGCGTTTGAAGCCGCCGAAGTGTCCGCGGAGAATCCGGATGTTGCCGAACGCGCCGGCCTGCACCTGCTCGCGCAGCCACTGCGTTGCGGGATCGAACCGGAAGATGTGTCCCACCTGGACCAATCGACCGGTCTTCGCCGCCAACTCCGCGAGCTGCTTTGATTCGTCGGGCACCAGCGTGAGGGGCTTTTCGACGAAGACGTCCTTGCCTGCTTCGAGAAATTCCTTGGCCAGCGGGAAGTGGCTCTGCGCGGGCGTGACGATCACGGCTCCGTCGACCTTGCCGGCGAAGTCCTTGTAGTTCGTCGAAAGATGGTCGTCGTTCAGGCCAAGCTTGCGCGCGGCGTCGAGGGCCTTCGGGTTCAGGTCGGTGGCGAACAGCTCGATCTGGGGTTGGAGCGAATTGAGGACGCGGAGGTGGTTGGCACCCCAGCGACCGAGACCGAGCAGAAGGATTTTCGACATGGCTGAAAACGAAGGCGCATCATGCGCCGCAAACGAGTTCCGGACTGTGCTTGGAAACGGAAAAGGCCAGCAAGCGGGATTTGTGTTGGCCGTAAGCATTGCGGGACTGCCCGCCTTGACGCCGCTCCGGCGCGCCAACACCTTCGCCATGCTTGGAAGAATCCCGGACCGCCGCCGCGACGCAAATCGCGGCAGCCGCCACCAACGCTCCCGCCGCGCAGGACCTCCGCCGGCGGATCGAGCGGGGCGGAGCCATGCGTCTTGAGAACGTCCCTGGGCCGGGCCAGCCTTTCTTCGCGGCGCTCTTGCGCCAATGGTTTCCTGATCGGCCGATCGTCGTCGTCACCGACCTGCTGAAGACGCAGGAGAGCTTCCAGCAGGACCTCGAGACATGGCTCGGCGGGGATGCGAAACCGCTTTTCTATCCCGCCTGGGAAGTTCTTCCCCACGAAACCAAGCTGGCCCATGCGGACGTCATAAGCGAACGCCTGCAAACGTTGGTGGAGTTGGCGGGAACACGGATGCCGGATACCGGATGCCAGATGCCGGATGGTGTGAAGCGGAAGTCTTCGGCCAAACGATCCGCATCAGGAACCGGGCATCAGGAATCAGGGATCCGGTATCCGGCATCCGCCATCCGCCATCCGCTCCTCGTCACCTCCGTCACCGCGCTGCTACAGCGGACGTTGCCCCCGGACGAGGTTCGCGAACGCACGCGGACCTTGAAGCGGGGCGACCACATCGAACCGCTCGACCTGATCGAATGGCTCGAAGACCAGGGCTACGAACCCGAGGCGCAGGCGACCATGAAGGGCCACATCGCACTGCGCGGCGGCATCGTCGACGTGTGGCCGTTGCCGGCGGCGTGGCCGGTGCGGCTGGAATTCTTCGGCGACGAACTGGAGTCGCTCCGCGAGTTCGATCCACTAACCCAAGTGTCGCGGGAGAAGACGGAGAGCGTGGTCATACCACCGGGAGGAGAGCTGGGATTGATCCGGAAGCGGCTGCTGGCCGCTGCTGAATCCTTCTCGTCCTCGGCCTCGCTCTCCTTCTCGAAAGGGGGAGTTCGAGAAGGAGAAGGAGGCCGAGAAGGAGAACGATCTTCCGATCTCGCCACCCTCCTCGATTACCTCCCCACCGACGCCATCTTCATCCTCTGCGAGCCTGAAGCCTTGGATCACGCCGCAGCCCACTACGCGGCGCAGATTCCCGAGAACGACCAGGCGTTTGTGCACTGGGACGAATTCCAAGCGGAGCTGATGACCCGTCAGATGACCGTCGTGTCGCTGAC
>JAYUUX010000124.1:0-2538 GCA_043754645.1 Verrucomicrobiales bacterium
TGTCCCGGAGCGACAAAGAGTTTGACGGAGGGACCGGCGGTCCCGTTTGTTGGCCCCGACAAATGCCTGAGCCGTCTGAAAATCCCCAGCCACGCCCGCACGAAGGCGTGCATTGGTTCTGCGTCCGTTCCCAGCCGAAGCACGAACACATCGCCGCGGCCCACCTGCGCGGCATGGGTGTCGAGGTGTTTTTGCCGCGGATCCGGTTCAAGCGGGCGACAAAGCGTGGTCCGGTCTGGTTCACCGAGGCGCTGTTCCCGAACTACCTTTTCGCGCGCTTCGACTGGATGAGGAGCCTCTCGGACGTGATGCACAGCCGGGGCGTCAGCTCCATCATCCACTTTGGCAGCCAATGGCCTGTCGTGCCCGACTCGGACTTGGTCGGCCTGCGATCCCTCGCGGGCGACGCCGAACTCTACGAGATGTCCGGCGAGTTTACCCCGGGCGACGAGGTCAAAGTGTCCGGCGGCGCCTTCGACGGCCTGACAGCCGTCGTGACCCGGATCATGCCGTCGCGCCAACGCGTCGCCGTCCTGCTCGAATTCCTCGGACGGCAGACCCCCGTCGAGGTCGACGTGGCGCAACTCGTCCAAGCGGCCGACGATCCCCGGTCTAGCATTCTGTGACATGAAGCGCTGGGCCCGCAGGCTTCTCAAGATTGCGGGTTATGGATTCGGGCTGGTCCTTGTTGTCGCGCTGGTCGCCGGCGCGTTTCCCGAGTGGTTTCTGCAGGTCGAAGGCCCCACCACCAAGGCCGATTTCCTCGTCGTGCTCGGCGGTGAACCCCGCGTCCGCGTGCAGCGCGCCGCCGAACTTTTCCGAGAAGGCCTCGCCCCTCAGATCCTCGTCAGCGGCTATGGAGATTGCGCGGAGAACGTCCGGCAGCTCGTCGCCGCCGGCGTGCCCCGTTCCGCGATCCTGCGTGAATGTGAATCGAAGAGCACCCTCGAGAACGCCAAGTTCAGCGTCGTGGAACTTCGCAAGGCCGGGGCCAGGAAGGTCATCCTCGTCACCTCGTGGTATCATTCCCGTCGCGCCCAGGCGTGCTTCCGTGATGCGGCTCCCGACCTCGAATTTGTTTCCCGGCCCGTGCTTTCCGGCATGCGGGGCTACCGTGCGCCGGCCAACTACATCTGGAACGAATACCTCAAGCTCGGCTACTACACCCTCGTCCACCACGTCAGACCGATAGGCCTATGAGCGAATCAACCGCCGCCACCGCCGAACTGTTCCGGGCCAGCCAACTGCGCCTCTTTCCCGCCAACCAGCCCCTGGTCGAGAGGCTCGGTGTCGCCTTCTTCCGCGGAATCCCGAAGAAGCCCGGCGTCTACTGGTTTACCGACGGTTCCGGGCGCGTCATCTACGTCGGCCAGTCCCGCAATCTCCACCAACACCTCCAGGCCTATCGGCACGCCCAGCCGGGGCGGGTGGCGCGCAAGATCATCCGGCTGATCAACGAAGCCGCGCAGTTGGCCTACGAGACCTGCGACTCGCCCGAGGCCGCCGTCCTCCGCGAAAACCAGCTCATCCGCGAGAAACGTCCCCGCTACAACCGGGCGAACACGTGGCCGAAATCGAACGGGTTCATCCGCGTTCAACGGCGGGAACGGGCGCTCGTCCTGAGCTGGGTCTCGGATCCGTCCACGGGCGATCCCACCCTCGTGTTCGGCGCCTTCCGCAACTCAGCTCGGTTCGCGCTGGCCGCGTTGAACCGGCTGCATTGGGTGGCGCGAAATCCCGACGCGGGCTGGGACAAGATCCCGTCCGGGATGATCGCCCTTCAGTCTTCGAAGACCTTCACGTTGGAGAATGCCGACTCGATGCTGGAAACCGCCGTCATGGCCTTCCTGCGCGGTGAATCGGACGAGGTCGTCGATTTGCTGGGCGAACGCCAGCCGCGCGCCAGCGACAGCTTCTGGGTGACCTTGGAAGAAGCCGACTGCGACGTGCTCCGCCAATTTTTCCTCCGGGGCCCCCAACGCGTCCGTCGCTGGCTCGGCCCGACCGGTGAATCCCGCCTGCTCAGCCAGGAAAGCCTCGACGACTTCACGAGCGTCGAAGCGTTGAGGTTCTGAGGCGCAACGATGCGGTTCAAGGTAGGACAGTGCTTCCAGCCTGTCCCCGGCTACTCGCGGTTACCGACATCACTTCGCGACGCCGGCCGATCCCGTAGCCGCCTATGTGAATCGGCCCATTCTTCCCATGGCATCCGGGTATCCGAGCTCTCGAGTCGCCCTGAAGTTAAAAATAAGACGTCACTGCGCTGGACGGATCTTATTGAGAAGTAACACTTCGGCTGTGAACACGACTGCCAAGACCGATTGCGTCCGGTTCACCACCCATGGCCGGGTCGTCGTTCCCGCCCGCGCGGCATCCTCTAGCGCAGGCCCGGCGGAAGGTCCTTCACCGGGGAATGGGACGGGGACACACACGCCGAGACGGCCCCCGCTGACGCCCGCCCATGCCCGCCGCGATTCTCGACGGCGACGCGCGGATCGCCTTCCTGAGGGGCGCACCCGGAGAGTCGCTCGTCACCAG
>JAYUUX010000125.1:0-9943 GCA_043754645.1 Verrucomicrobiales bacterium
GTCAAGGTGGCCAAGTTCCCGTGGGCCGCTTCTGGCCGCGCCATGACCTTTGACCGCACGGACGGTCTCACGAAGCTCATCATCGAGCCCGGCACCGACAAGCTGCTCGGCGTCGGCATCGTCGGCCACGGCGCCGGCGAACTCATCGCCGAAGGCGCGGTCGCCCTCGAGATGGGCGCCAACGCCAAGGACCTCGCGCTCACCGTGCATCCGCATCCGACGCTGTCGGAGACGATCATGGAAGCCGCCGAAGTCTACTACGGCCACTCCGCCCACTTCTTCACCAAGAAGCCGGCGGCCCACTGAACTCTGGAATTCCCGGTCGCACGGTCCAAAGTCCGCCCGACGGCAGGCTTTGGATCTTCGGCTTTCCGGGATGCAGGCCCCCGATCATTTTGCCATGAGCGACGAAAATCACGCCCAGCACCGGGTCACGGTGGATGGGAAGTTCTTCCGCCTCGGCTCGCGGAAGTTCCACGTCAAGGGCGTCACCTACGGCCCCTTCAAGCCAGACGCGACCGGACACCCCTTCGCTTCGCCCGAACAGACGCGGCAGGATTTCGGCCTCGCCCGCGAACTAGGAGCAAACGTCCTCCGCATTTACAACACGCCGCCCCGATGGTTCCTCGACCTCGCGCAGGAGTTCGGCTTGCGGCTGCTGATCGACATCCCTTGGAACAAGCACCTCTGCTTCCTCGAAAAGGATGAGCACCGCGACGGTGCCCTGAAGACGGTCCGCGACTGCATACGGCAATGCGGCGGCCACGCATCCGTCTTCGCCTTCAGCATCGTGAACGAGATCCCTTCGGACATCGCCCGCTGGAGCGGCGCTTCCGAAGTGGAGGACTTTCTCGACGAACTCATCGATGCCGCGAAGGAGATCGATCCCGGGTGCCTCTGCACCATGGGCAACTATCCGCCGACGGAGTTCCTGCGGCCGAAGAACCTCGATTTCCTCACGTTCAACGTCTACCTGCACCAGCCGAAGCCGTTCGAAAACTATCTGGCCCGCCTGCAGATGATCGCGGATGCGAAGCCGGTCATGCTAGGCGAGTTCGGGATGGATTCCCTGCGCGAAGGCGAGGCCCACAAGTGCGAGACCCTCGCATGGCAGATCGAACTCGCGTTCCGGGCCGGAATGGCAGGCGCAATCGTCTACGCCTTCACCGACGACTGGTTCAAGGACGGCGTCCAGATCAACGATTGGCAGTTCGGCGTCGTGACGATCTCACGCGAACGGAAGGACTCGTTCGAGGTCGTCAAAAAGAAGTTCGCCGAAGCCCCCTACTTTCCGTTGGCCGCGAGCCCGAAGGTGTCGGTCGTCGTCGCGAGCTACAACGGGGCGAAGACGCTGAAGTCCTGCCTCGATTCCCTGAGCCGGCTGAACTACCCCGACTACGAGGTCATCCTCGTCGACGATGGTTCCACCGACACCACGCAGAACATCGCGGCCAACTATCCGAAGATCCGGAACATCAAGCAGGTCAACCTCGGCCTCTCCGTCGCGCGCAACACCGGCATCCATGCCGCCACCGGCGAGATAGTCGCCTTCACCGACTCCGACTGCCGCGCCGATGAAGACTGGCTCTACTACCTCATCGGAGATCTGCTGAACTCGAAGTTCACAGGCATCGGCGGACACAACTTCCTGCCGCCCGAAGACTCGCTCACGGCGGCCTGCGTGATGACGTCTCCCGGCGGGCCCGCCCACGTGATGCTCACCGACCGTCTGGCGGAGCACATTCCCGGCTGCAACATGGCGTTCTACCGTTGGGCGCTGCTGGAGATCGACGGATTCGATCCCATCTACCGCAAGGCCGGCGACGACGTCGACGTCTGTTGGCGCCTGATGCAGCGCGGCTACCGCATCGGCTTCAGCTCCGCGGGATTCGTCTGGCACTACCGGCGTTCCACCGTGCAAGCCTACTTGAAACAGCAGCAGGGCTACGGCGAGGCCGAGGCGCTACTTGTCCGCAAGCATCCCGAGTATTTCAACAGCGTCGGCGGCAGCATCTGGCACGGGCGCATCTACACCGCTTCGAAGTTCGGCGTGGAGACGCGCAAACCCATCATCTACCATGGCGTCTGGGGCAGCGGTTTCTTCCAGACCCTCTACACGCCGTTGCCCGCGATGGCGTTGATGATGGCGACGAGCCTCGAATACCACGTGCTCGTCACGCTTCCGCTGCTGGTGTTGTCGGTCCCGTTCCGGGATCTGCTGCCGCTGGGAATCGTCTCGGCCCTCGTCTCCATCGCGACCTGCGCCGTCGCCGGCTTCCAGGCCGACCTTCCAAGGAACAAGCGCCGGTGGTGGTCGCATCCGCTCATCGCGCTCCTGTTTTTCCTGCAGCCGATCTACCGGGGTTACGCGCGCTACAAGGGCCGGCTGATCCTGAAGCAGACGCCGCCCGCGCCGACCGAAGCGCTCGCCGCGCTGGAACTGAAGGACAAGGGCGAACCGCTCGATACGATCGAGTATTGGGTCGAGACGTGGGCCGACAGGGTGGAATTCCTGCAGGGCATCCTTGCACGCCTCGACGAGCAGGGGTGGCAGAACAAGGCCGATGCCGGCTGGAGCGAATACGACATCGAGATCTACGGCAGCCGCTGGGCTTATCTCCAACTCACCAGCGTGGCCGAACCTCACAACGCCGGCCGTCAGTTGTTCCGGGTTCGTCTGAAGACCAAGTGGTCGCTGCTGGCCAAGGTCGCCTTTTTCTCGGCGCTCGCGTTGGAACTGCTCGTGATCGGATTCGTTGCGACGGAGCTGCCGTGGCTTTGGATGCTGCTCCTCGTGCAGGTCGTCTTCGCGTGGTTCCTCGAAGTCGAGCAGCGGGACTTCCAGCGCCTGATCATCGCCATCGTCGACCGCGTGGCCCAGCGCAAGGGCCTCTACAAGATCGACAACGAAGCCAAGCGCCAGGCCGCCGCCCGCAAGGCGGCTTCGGTCTAACCCGGACTACATCGCAGGCGCGCCTTCGGCGGAGCTGATCCGCGGCGGAGCATCGATCCCGTTGGATTCGGAGACGTGCGCGACCGCGTGCCGCGGATGTTCGTCCAGCACAAGCACGCCATGGGGCGGGATGTCGTAGGTTCCGGTGAAGGTTCTCCCCGTCAGGAAGTCGTGCATCGGTTTGTAGAACTGGATCCGCACGGGCGAGTTCTGGTGGTTGAGGAGGAAGAACACCTTCGTGTCCTTTCCCTGCCGGAGGCTGACTTCGACGGTGTCCGGGACCTTGAGGAGGGGGAACAGGTTGCAGATCTGCCGCAGCCAGACCACCAGGTCGCCGTAGAACGCCTGATGGCTGGTGAACCCGATGTAGATGGCCCGCCCCTCGCCATACTGGTTCATCGTCATGGCGGGTTTGTTGGCGTAAAAATCCTTGGTGAAGACGCCGAGCACCTGCGCTCCGAGCGGCTTGATCACGTCGCACCAGAGCTTGACCGGATGCAGCGCGGAGACCTGGAAGCCGCCCTTGAAGCTGATGTGGTTCTCCTCATTGGGCGGAAGCGGATCGAACTCCTCCACCTCCATACCGAACACGTCCGTCAGGTCCTTCGGAATGCCGTTGTCGGGCACGATGCGGTGCTCGTCGAAGAGGCCGGTGTTGCAGGTGGCGACGAGCGTGCCGCCGTTCTGCACGTAGAGCCGCAACGCGTCGGCCTCGGCCCCCGACAGAAGCTGGAGCGCCGGGGCGAAGACGATCTTGTAACCCGAGAGATCCTCGAGCGGCCGCGCGAAATCGACCGGGATGTTCTTGTCGTGGAGCGCGGTGTGGAAGACCTGCAGCTGCGCGCGCAATCTGAAGTGCTGGTTCGGCTGCATGGGCAGCCTATGCGACCACTCGTTGTCGTGGGTGTAGAGGATCGCGACGTCGGCCACGACCTTGGTGCCTTTGAGCACCGGCGCGAGAAGCTTCATCTCGTCTCCGATCTGCTTCACCTCGTGGTAGACGCGGTTGTCCCCACGCCCGTCGTGGGTGAGCACGCCGCCGTAGAACTGCTCGGAACCGATGCGCGGCTGGCGCCAGAAGAAGTAGAAGAGCCCGTTCGCCCCGCGCGACAGGACCTGGTAGGCGAAGAGCCGGATGACGCCGGGCCGCACGAGCGAGTTGACCTCCTGCCAGTTGACCTGGCCGGCCTTTTGTTCGATGGCCCAGAACCCGTCGTTCTCGCCGCCGGGCAGCCGGATCCCGGTTTTTTTCAGCGAACGGATCACATCCACCTCGCAGGCGTTCTCGGCCGAGCGCGACTTGATGGTGACGTTCGAATCCGCCGCGACGAAGTCGAGCACGTCGGCGAGGTCGAAATGGTCGAAGAGGCGCGTCAGCGCGCGGAAATTCGTCGTGACGGGAATCCCCGGAGTCAGGTCGTGCAGGAGTTCCGCCTGACAGCGCATGTAGGCGATGATCGTGTCGCTGGAGAACCGATACCAGTCGAGCAGCAGCGCCGGGTTGTGGACCGTCGGCGCCATGCGGGGCATCGGCATCTCGTCGAAGTTCCGGACCGTCTGGCCCCAGAAACGCAGGCCGAGGCAATCGTTGAGCCGGTCCACCGTCACGTATTTCGCCTTCAGCCACGCATGCCAGTCCTTCTCCGTGTCCCGGTTGAAGGAGAACTCCGTGAGATGGCCGCCGATGCCGTTGTCGATCTGCCAGGCGAGCAAGGACGGGTGCGTCCCCAGGTTCTCGGCCAAGGCCCGGACGATCTTCTTCGTGTAGCTCCAATACGCCTCGCTGTTCAGGCAGTAGGCGTGGCGCGTGCCGGCATGGAGGGTCTGGCCCTTCTCGTTCACCGGGAGGATCTCGGGATGTTTCTTGGCCAGCCAGAGCGGCGGCGCGGCGGTGGGCGTGGCGAGGACCACCCGGATGCCGTTGGCGTGCATCAGGTCCATCGCGCGCTTCATCCAGGCAAAGTCGAACTTCCCTTCCTCGGGTTCGACGAGGCCCCAGACGAACTCGCCCATGCGCACCGCGTTGACGCCGGCGGCGACCATCAGTTCCACGTCTGTCTTCCAGCGGGCTTCACGGTCGTCCGGGGTTCCAGCGTAGGGATAGACCCAGTGCTCGGGATGGTAATCGACGCCGAAGAACATAAGTTTGGTGGGTTGAACTTTGGGGGATCTGTTCCCGGTATATTCCTGCGGCCGCCGCTCCACAACCTCGATTTTTTCCGGGCGCGATCCGCGCCCGCCCATGGGCCTCAGGACTTTTCCCTGTTTACACGACCACGACCGGATCTAGTCTCATACCAACCGCCACCCAGAATGAAAAAAGTCGAAGCCATCATCAAACCGTTCAAACTCGACGAAGTGAAGGACGCCCTCACGGCCGTCGGCATCGAGGGAATGACCGTCAGCGAGGTCAAGGGCTTCGGCCGCCAGAAGGGCCACACCGAGATCTACCGCGGCAGCGAATACACCATCGACTTCCTGCCCAAGCTGAAGATCGAGATCGTCGTGGCCGACAGCGACGTGAAGGCGGCGGTCGACGCCATCGTGAAGGCGGCCAAGACCGGCAAGATCGGCGACGGCAAGGTGTTCGTCAGCCCCGTGGAGAACGCCATCCGCATCCGCACCGAAGAGAGCGGCGACCAGGCGGTGTGAGCGGAGGCCGGTGGGCCGCAGCGGCGTTCGAACGGAACAATCTGCAAGAGGTGCAGCTGAGTAACAATTTTAGGCATACGACGCCATGCGCACGCTCGCTCTCACATTGAAGATTCTCGCGATAGTCTTTTGGCTGGGAAGCGCATGGCTTGTCCTGAATCTCGATGTCCGAGACGTGCGCGCCAGCAGTCCACCACAGTATCGTGATGCTCCGCGAGATTGGGGCACACCTGAGTATTATCGACGCACCTATTTTCACATTGCTGAGACGACAGTTCTCTTGCTGCTCGCACTGATTCCCAATCGTCTGCTTGTTTGCTCCCGAATAGCTTGGGGGGCTGCCTTGGTTGTAGCTCTGATCCCATTGGCACGAGTCCTTTACTCGTCGGAGTTCCCATTTGGCGGGGGCGGTGAGATTATTCTGTCGGGTTTTGTGCTGGTGATGATTGTGGGAATGTTTTCACCGTTGCCGTTGTCGTTGTTTTTCAGCTTTCTTCGGCGGCAGAAGGGACAGACGGTTTCGTATGCCTAACCGTGCGCCGCAGTGAACCCGGCCTAAGCGTCGCGGTCGCAATCGTGGCGTCCCGTGCGCCGGGTCGCTGAGCTTGGGTCTAGGCTCTCGTCACCTCTTCACCTTGGCCGTCTCCACGTGCCAGTCGAAGAACATCCGGTTGCGGACGTCGCCGTGGCTGACGCGCCGGGAGATGTAGGGGTAGTAGGTCGAACCCGAGACCGCGTTGTTCGTGTCGACGTCCGACACGGCCCACGCGTTGGACGGCCGGTAGATAGCCGAGAGCCGCTTCGGCTGGGCGTCGGTCTGGCCCGGCGTGACCGCGCTGGTGGGATACCCGAACGGGCTGATGAGGAAATCCGCCGGCGGTGAATTCGTGATCAGCGGATTGGACACGTAGCTGATCGGCCGGCTCGGTGACGTGGCCGCCGTGCCCACCGGGACCGGCAGGAAATTCTTCGAAGCCGCCGTGCAGACGAAGACCTGGGCCGTCCTCAACTGGAAGCTCGGCGAGGGCATCCCGATGTATCTCCACAGGTAGTAGGGCAGGAACTTGTAGTCGTTGTTGTAGGTGGAGTAGAGCCCCGTCCAGATGGGCCCGGGCAACGTGTCGTTGTTGTCCTGGACATACATGGACATCGCGAAACCCATCTGCTTCAGGTTGCTCACGCAGGAGATCCGTTCCGCCTTCACCCTGGACCGCGCCAGCGCTGGCAACAGCATCCCGGCGAGGATCGCGATGATGGCGATGACGACGAGCAGTTCGATCA
This sequence comes from Verrucomicrobiales bacterium, assembly GCA_043754645.1. Taxonomy (GTDB): domain Bacteria; phylum Verrucomicrobiota; class Verrucomicrobiia; order Limisphaerales; family CANJSG01; genus CANJSG01. The sequence goes on from JAYUUX010000125.1 coordinate 6,887, forward strand.
ACGTGAACGCCCGCCTCCATCGGCCACCGACATTGAATCGTGGATCCATGCCATAATCCTATGCGGAGCGCGGCGCGGGCTCAAAGGGGACTTTGGGACAACCACACACCTCCTCCTCTTTCTCGATCTCGACCTCCTTCTCGATCTCGACCTCCTTCTCGACCTCGACCTCCTTCTCGATCTCCTTCTCGTTGGTGTAGTCCGACGGCTATCAAGGCGAGAAGGAGAAGGAGGACGAGAACGAGAAGGATTGTTCCGCACCCTTGCCTCACCCACTCCGTTTTCTCCACGCTGGAGCCGCTTGAAGATCCTCGTCATCTCGCTGTCCGGAGTCGGCGATACGCTCATCGCCACGCCGTTCCTCCACGAACTGCGCGCCAACCTCCCGGACGCCCGGATCGACTGCTTCGTCCTGTGGAAGGCTTCGGCCGATCTGCTGGAGGGCAATCCGCACATCAACCGCGTCATCCAGAAGAACCTGATCAAAGAAGGTTCCTTCAAGGCGCTGCGCTTCGTCCTCGGCCTGCGCAAAGAAGCCTACGACGCCTCGATCAACGTCCACACGCAGGGCCGCATCCATTACCGCATCGTCGCGCGGCTGATCGACGCCACCCAGCGCTACAGCCATTCCTACGAAAACCACGGCGGCTCCGACCGGCTCCTCGTCCAGCACCAGATCCCGCAGGACTATTCCGTCCACAGCATCGAGAACAACCGCCGCCTTCTGCCGTTGATGGGGCTCAAGCCGAAGCTGAAGGCGCACGGCTACGAAATCTTCCTGAGCGAAGCGGAGAAGATGTGGGCCGAGAACTACGTGGCGGAACACCGGCTCAAGGGCTCCCAAGTCCTCGGAGTCCATGTCGGTTCCGGCGGCACCAAGAACCTCGCGCTCAAACGTTGGCCGATCGAGCTCTACATCGGCCTCTTCAAGCAGCTCACGGAGAAGCGTCCAAACCTAAAGATCCTTCTCTTCGGCGGACCCGAGGAACAGCACGCGCACCAAAAGATCCGTGAGTCCGTCCAGTCGGAGAACCTCCTCTTCCCGGAGACGCCGAACCTCCGGCAGGCCGGCGCGTTGATCGCCAAGTGTTCCGCGTTCCTCAGCGTCGACACCGCGCTCATGCACCTCGCCGCCGCCGTGAAGGTGCGGAAGCAGATCGTGATCGAAGCGCCGACGTTGAATCCGACCAACATCCCGCCGCGCGGCGATACGATCCTCGTCCGCAATCCGGCGATCGCCGGCCGCAACCTTGATTTCTACCGCTACGACGGCGGGCCGATACGCGGAACGGATGCGGAGATCCGCAAGTTGATGGAGTCGGTGACCGTCGACGCCGTGGAAAAAGCGGTCCTGTCCGCCTTGTCGGCGTAGGGAAACCGACGGGCGTCGCGATCTCTTCACGCAACATTCCTTGGCTTTCCCGGTGGAACTGTTTACTTCGCCCAAGTGAGTTCGCCTAAGGACATCGTGGAGCTTCCGGGATTAAGGGTCACCGTGGACAAGCTGGTCTATCAGCCGGGCCAGGGCGTGCCCGACAGGCCGCACTGCTTCATCTACTACATCACCATCCACAACGACTCCGACGTCACCGTCACGATCAAGGCGCGCAAGTGGGTCGTCACGGACGCGAGCGGCGAAGTGACCGCGGTCGAGGGCGACGGCGTCGTCGGCCAGTTCCCCGAACTGCCGCCGGGCGAGAGCTTCTCCTACAATTCGTTCCACCTTCTCGATTCCACCTACGCCGTGGCCAAGGGCAGCTACCTCGGCGTGGACGAAAACGGGCGGCGCGTCATCACCCGCATCCCGGCGTTCGACCTCCGCGTCCCCGAAGTGGCTTGAATCGTCCGCCCCCGCCCGCCGCGACCCACGGCCTGCCCTCTTGAAACCGCGCCACCTCATCGTCCTGCTGCTGCTGAACATCTGCTGGTCGGCCACGCCCTCGGCCTTCACCTACCTGAAGGACACGCTCAGCCCCGGCGGCGTCGTCACGCTGCGCTTCGGCCTCGCCGGACTGATGCTGCTGGCCTTCTGGCCCCTCTTCCCCGGCAACGCTCCGCGCGGAAAGGATCTCGTGCTGACGGGTCTCATGGGCCTGATCGTCTTCTGTCTCGGGCATCGCCTCCAGGTCTACGGGGCGCAACAGGGTTCGGCTGGAAACTCCGCGCTGCTCATGGCCATGGAGCCGCTCGTGACAGCCGTCGGCGCAGCAGTTTTCCTCCGCGAAAAGATTCATCCCCGCAGCGGCGTCGGCTTCGCGCTGGGAATGCTGGGCGTGCTGCTGTTGAACAACATCTTCAGCCCGGATTTCAAGCTCGTCGGTCTCCTGCCGAGTTTGTTCTTCGTCAGTTCGTTCCTCTGCGAAACGGCTTTCTCCATCATGGGAAAGGGCCTGATCGAGCGGTCCCACTTCACCAAGGTCACCACGCTCGCGCTCCTCATCGGCACCGCGGGCAACGTCCTGATCGACGGCGGTGAAACCGTCCGCTCCGCCGCAAACCTCAGCTTCGCCGGCTGGCTTGCGATCCTCTTCATGGCGTCGATCTGCACGGCCGTCGGCTATGTCTACTGGTTCGTCGTCATCCGCGAGACGGACGTCAATATCGCCGGCCTCACGATATTCATGCAGCCGGTCGCGGGATTCCTCATCGCGCTCCTGTGGATCGGCGACAAACCCGGCGCGAACCACTTCTGGGGCAGCCTCACGATCGTCTGCGGCCTGGTGATCGCCCTTTGGCACACGAGGGAGAAGGGCAGCCGAAGCCAGCCAACGGGCTGAAGAGTTCCACCGGACCCATCGGCCGGCCCTGCAGCGCCACGGCGCAGTGCGACTACCGCTGACACCTTCCCTTTCCGGCCAAGAAAAAACCCCGGGAACGAATTCGTTCCCGGGGTTCTCGTTTTAGATCAGGCGATCAGCGGCCCTTGGGCAGAGCGCCACGGCCGGCGTAGACGGCGTTCTTGCCGAGCAGCTGCTCGATGCGGAGGATCTGGTTGTATTTGGCCGTGCGGTCGGTGCGGCTGAGGGAGCCGGTCTTGATCTGGCCGCAGTTCGTCGC
>JAYUUX010000126.1:0-8415 GCA_043754645.1 Verrucomicrobiales bacterium
GGCTCGAGGATGGCCGCGACTACGTGCCGACGAATAAGTGGATCGTGTTCGGGCACCACTTCGCAGCCATCGCCGGCCCGGGCCCGCTGGTGGGACCGACGCTGGCGGCGCAGTTCGGTTTCCTGCCCGGTGCGCTGTGGATCGTAGTGGGCGTCGTCATCGGCGGTGCCGTGCAGGACTTCGTGATCCTCTTCGCTTCGATCCGCCGCGACGGAAAATCGCTCGGCCAGATGGTGAAGGAGGAGCTCAGCTCGACCGCCGGCGCCGTCGCGATGATCGCGATCCTCGCCATCATGGTCATCCTGCTGGCCGTGCTCGGCCTCGTTGTGGTGAAGGCGTTGGCCGAAAGTCCGTGGGGCGTCTTCACCGTCGCCGCGACCATTCCCATCGCGATGTTCATGGGCGGTTACCTCCGCTATCTGCGCGTCGGCAAGGTCCTTGAGGTCTCCGTCATCGGCGTGATCCTCCTGATGCTTGCGGTCTGGGGCGGGCAGTTCGTCCATAGCCACGCCGACTGGGCCAAAGCCTTCACCTTCACCGCCGAGCCCATTGCCTGGTCGATCATCTTCTACGGACTCCTGGCCAGCATCCTGCCCGTCTGGCTGCTGCTCGCGCCGCGCGACTACCTCAGCACGTTCATGAAGTTGGGAACCATCGCCGCCCTCGCGATCGGCACGCTGTGGGTGCTGCCGGAACTCAAGATGCCCGCGTTGACCAAGTTCATCGACGGCTCGGGGTTGGTCGTCGCCGGCGGCCTGTTTCCCTTCTGCTTCATCACCATCGCGTGCGGCGCGATCAGCGGGTTTCACACGCTCATCGCCAGCGGCATCACGCCGAAGATCATCACCCGAGAGGCCTACGCTCGTCCGGTCGGCTACGGCGCCATGTGCCTCGAATCGCTCGTCGCCATCATGGCGATGATCGCGGCCTGCACCTTGGACCCGGGCGTCTACCTCGCGATGAACGTCAAGGGCGCGGGAGCGGACCAGGCCGCCATTGTCGCAGACACCGTGGCCAAGGTGAACGCGACCGGCTTCACCGTGAACCCGGTCGAGATGGAAGCGCTGGCCAAGGAAGTCGGCGAAGCCTCTCTTTACGGCCGCACCGGTGGCGCGGCCACGCTCGCGGTGGGCATGGCGCAGATATTCTCAAAGGTCACCCACGGCCGCTGGTTGGACATCTGGTATCACTTCGCGATCATGTTCGAGGCGTTGTTCATCCTGACGACGCTGGACGCCGGCACGCGCGTGGGACGCTATCTCTTGCAGGATGCTCTGGGCCACCTGTGGAAACCGCTCGGCGACACCAAAAACGGATCCGCCAACTTCTTCGCCAGCGGATTGATCGTTATTGGCTGGGGCTACTTCCTCATCCAGGGCGTGCGCGATCCGCTCGGCGGCATCAACTCGCTCTGGCCGCTCTTCGGCATCGCCAACCAGCTCCTCGCCGCCATCGCGTTGTGCCTCGGCACGACCATCCTGCTGAAGATGTCGCTTGGAGCTGGTAGGCCGGGCATCCCTGCCCGGCCAGTGGGTGTTTCTTCGAGCCATGCGAAAACGAGCACCAACCGGCCGGGCGAGGACGCCTGGCCTACGGCCCGCCGTTCGCCGTGGCTCGCGTTGGTCACGCTTGTGCCGCTCACGTGGCTGCTCTCAGTCACGTTCACGGCGGGCATCCAGAAGATCGCCCACGAAAGCCCGCGCATCGGATTTCTCGCCCAGGTGAAGGTCCTCGACGCTGCCCGGCCGGCATTGGAATCCGCTCTCGATACCGCCACCGCGTCCGGGAACGCCGACGCGATCAAGGCTGCGGCGAAAAAGTTGAAGGACAATCGCACGCTCGCCTTCAATAACCGCCTCGACGCCGTAGTCACCGGCATCTTCCTCATCATGGCCACCGCCATCATCGTCCTGTCGCTCCGCGAATGGATTCTCCTCATCGCCCGCAAGAAGCTGGCCGAACTTCGCGAGACCGAACCCGTCTGGCTGCCGGACTACGCCGTGGCCGAAGGCCAGCCGCTGAAGATCTGGAGCCTCTTTACCCTGGCGTTCCTCCTTGCGAAGGAAGTATCCGGCCAGGGCGCCTACGACCGTGCAACGACGCAGTGCGCCTGCGCTCCCAAGGTCACTGTAAGCCTTACCGGTGAATCCACCGTTGCCTGCCAGGAAACCGATGGCGAACGCTTCGCGCGCGTGACCGAGGAACGCTTCAACAAACCGAACCGCTGCTGCTAGACGGCATCGCCACGCGTTTGTGAAGTCAAAGATCGGATACTACACAACGGCAGTGCTCTTAGGCGGCTTGGTTGCGCTGTTTGGGCCGTGGCTTCTTCTTCACCCGGAGGTTGGCCTGCCGCATTGGTTGTCGTTTTTCGCATTCGGCCTCGTCGGAGGTTCAGCGCGGCTTGCGCGCACGGTTGGCGAGCGCCGCGGCGGGTGTCGTGCTGTCGAGCGTCTCCCTCTGCTGGGGCACCGAACTGCTGATGGACGCGTCTGCCCACAATCAGTGGTCGCGCTTGGCTCTCCATTACTTCGCACCGCTGGTGACTTTGTCCTTTGCCGTTCCGTGCGCCACGGTTGTTGTGGCGCGAAGATTGTTGAGACATGAGACACCTGCTGACTCCTAAAAGATCAGGCGTGAAAGTTCATGCGGCGGTGACGAGCTTGTAGCTGAAGGTGGAAGCGCTTCTTTTTCTTCCCTTCGTGATCTTCGTGTCCTTCGTGGATGGTTCTTGTTCCCCCTATCACTTTTCCCATTGCCCCGTGCCCTTCCGGTCTCATCGTTCCGGCGAGGCCACATTCCGGCCCGGTATCCATCCATGACCCCATTCCGCAAACGTGAACTGCTCCTGTCGCTCAAGAACGCGACGGTGGAGGCGTGCTTCAGCGTGCCGATGCTGAACCTGACGCTCACGCAGTTCCCGTTCGCCATCGGCTTCGCCGTCGTGGCGCTGCACTGGGGCGACCGTGCCATCGGCCTGCTCGCGGCGGTTCCCTTTCTCTGCAACGCCTTCCAACCGCCGCTCACCTACGTGCTGCAAAGGCGGTTCTCGATCTACCAGATCATCCTGCTCGGCTTCGTCTTCAACGCGCTGCCGTGGGCCTTCGTCTGGCTCCTGCCTTGGACCGGCGAACATAGTCACTGGATCTTCGCGCTCATCGTCACCACGTCCACGCTGGCGAACAGCGTCTGCGCCGTGGCCTGGTCGGCCGCCATGTCGGACCTTGTTCCGCTCAACATCCGAGGAACCTACTTCGGAAAGCGCAACCTCATCTTCGCCTTCTGGACGTTGGTCGTCGTGCTCGCGGCCGGCCAGATCGCCAAACGGTTCGACAATTCCCTGACCGTCTTCGGCTTCATCTTCGCGACGGCTGCTTTGGCGCGTCTCTGCGGAATGTTCTTCCTCACCCGGATGAAATTCCCCGCGAAGGTCATGGAGCGGAGGCCGCAGACGCAGTCGCTGTCCGACTATCTCGCGGTGCTCAAGGACAGGAATTATCTCTGGCTGATGCTCTTCATCGGCAGTTGGAACATGTGCATCAACCTCGGCCAGCCCTTCTACAGCAAATATCTGCTGGACCCGGCCGGGCTTGGGATGGACATGGGCCAGCTCACGATCCTCACCACCGTCTCGGCCTTTGGCGGCCTGCTTTCGCTGAAGGCGTGGGGCGTTCTCTCCGACCGCTTCGGCAACAAGCCGGTGATGTTCACCTGCGCCCTCGCCTGGGGCGTCACGGCGCTGGCCGCGTGGATCTTCGCCGGACCGGAACGGCAGGTGCACCTCTACGCGAACTACTTCGTCACCGGGTTCATGTTCGCCGGATTCCAGCTCTGCCAGTTCACCCTCATGATCAAGATGGTGCCGACCCAGGGAAACGCGCACTACATCTCCGTCTTCGTCGCGTTCACCAGCCTGCTGACGGCGATGGGGCCGGTGATGGGCGGATTGCTCATGGGATTCCTCTCAAGCCGGCCCTCCTACGGCACCCTCCTCGGCCAGCCGATCCTCGGGTATCACCTCCTTTTCGGCCTGTCCCTCTTCGCCGCATTGCTCGCCCTGCACCTGCTGCAGCAGTTGAAGGAGCCGGCAGAACGTCCCGTCCGCGAACTCGTCCGTCAGATGAAAAGCATGCGCGAGTTCAATCCCATCGTCGGCCTCAGCTCCATTGCCCAATACATGTTCACGCCGCGCGCATTGACCCGTTTCGCCCGCGACACCGCCCGGACACTCAGGCGCCAGACCAGCGCCTTGTCCGACGTCGGCGAAGAACTGGTTGGCGGAGGAATTCGGGCGGTGAAGGACACCTTTGATCGCGAACGTCCTGAGTCGCCCGGCAAACCACGTGGTGACCGGGGTTCCTGACAGTGCATCCGATTCCCACGGGGAAATAATCCCTTGCCAAAGGGGAGTGTGGTCCATTTTATTCCCGGCCCTAGATGGCTGAGTAGCTCAGTTGGTAGAGCATGCGACTGAAAATCGCAGTGTCGCCGGTTCGATTCCGGCCTCAGCCACCATCTCTTCCGCCTTTCCCAACCAACAGTCCCAGCAGCGTCCACCGCATTTGTCGGTCCCATCCCCTGAGCCCTTGGTCGGAGCTGTGCTTCGGAAATCCTATGGGCTAGGTTTCCCACGTCTCCACTCCATGAAACGATTCCTACCTCTGGCACTGGCTGCGTTCGCGTGGTCCTGCCTGTCCGGCCGCGCGGCGGATATGAAGCAGACCAATGTCGTCCGCGATGTGCCATTCGCGAGCGCGGGTGATCTCACGCTGAAGCTCGACCTGCATCTGCCGACGACGAGTCCGCGTTCGCCGATCATCGTCTGGGTCCACGGCGGGGCATGGCGATCGGGATCGAAGGCGTCCATGCCGCTCGGCAAGCTGGTCGCGGCGGGTTACGCGGTGGCCAGTGTGGACTACCGGCTTTCCACGCAGGCGAAGTTCCCGGCGCAGATCCACGACATCAAGGCGGCTATCCGTTTCCTGCGCGGGCACGGTGCCGACTGGAAACTCCCGACCAACCACATCGTGATCGCCGGCGACTCGGCGGGCGGCCATCTGGCGGCGTTGGTTGGCGTGTCGAACGGCCATGCCGAGCTGGAGGGAACTCTCGGCAACGATCGCAACCAAAGCTCCGCGGTGCAGGGAATCGTCAGCTTCTACGGCGGTGCGAACCTCACGACCATCCTCAAGCAGTCCACGCCGCATGGGTTGAGCGTGCGCGTGCCGGCGCTGGACCTGTTGCTCGGTGGCCAGCCGGAGGCGGTGCCGGAGTTGGCGCGGTTGGCCAGCCCGGTCTTTCATGTCGACCGATCCGATCCGCCGCTGCTCCTGCTCCACGGGGATCAGGATCCGCAGATGCCGATCAATCAGGCCCACGAATTGATGGGCGCCTACCAGAAGCTGAATCTCCCGGCGCACTTGGAGGTCGTCCATGGTGCGGCCCATGGTGGTGCGGCCTTCTACGACGCGGAGCGGATGGAGATCGTGAAGGCGTTCCTCGAACGCCATTTCGGCAAGTGATGCGCCGCAGCGCGGCGACTTAGGATCACTTCGTTTTCAGGTTCCGAAACCAAACCGCGTTGCGGGTCTCACGGCCGGCCAGGATCAGGTCGAGGCGACCGTCGCCGTCGAGATCAGAGGTCTTCAGGTCGTAGGCTTCCTGGTTGTTACCAGTGTCGATGTCGTGCGGGGTGAACGCGCCCTTGCCGTCGTTCTCATACCAGCGGACCAGTTTCGCGCCGAAGGACGCGACGGCGACATCCAGATCGCCGTCACCATCGAAGTCGCCGACGGCCAACGCGTGCGGATCGCGCAGCGTGGCGTCGATGATGTGCTTCTTCCAACCGGGCCCCTCGAACCAGAACACGCCGGTGCCGTGGCCGCAGCTGGCGACGACATCGGGCACGCCGTCGCCGTTGACGTCGGCGGCCTTGAGGTTAGTCGCGCCGTTTTCCTTCGCGATGAGATGTTTGGTCCAGGGTTGGTCGGCAGTGGCGCCCTGTTCCCACCAGGTGAACGTGCCTCCGCCGGAATCGCCGACGAGCAGATCGCGTCGGCCGTCGGCGTTCAGGTCCGCCACGTCGAGGTAATGCGGACGCCCGTCCGCGCCTTCCCTGGTGACGACGTGACGCTTGAATTCCGACGCGCCGCGCTTGGGCGACTGGAACCACGCGAGGCTCTTCGGAAAGAGCGGGCCCATGATGCTGTCGGCCACCAGGTCCTTGCGGCCGTCGCCGTCGATGTCGCCGGTCCAGAGGCCGTGGATGCCGTTGAACTCGCGGTCGACGACGTGCAACGGCCAAGGCTCGCCGACGCTCCGGGTGTTCCCGATCCAGGCGATGCTGAACTCGGGGCCCTTCGGTTCGTCCGAGGCTTTGCCCGCGGCCTTGGCCTGCCGATGTTCGATCCACGGCACGCGGTAGCGGCCGACGAAGATGTCCTGGTCGCCGTCGCCGTCGGCATCCAGCGCGACGCAGTAGAGCATCTTGGGCTCCTTCGAATCGAACAGCACCTGGGCCTTCCAGTCCGGCGCGACGAGCGAGAACACCTTCGTTTCTCCCATCGCGATCAGGTCCAACTTCCCGTCGGCGTTGGCATCGACGGCTTCCACGCTCCAGATCGATTCGGGCAAGGGAACCGAAGTGCGCGTCCAGGTGATCGGGCCCGGCTCAGCGGCGAACGTGGAGCCAAGGCTGGTTGCCAGGGCGGTGGCGCCGAGGAGGAACGAAGCCCGGAACGACGACCGTGATTTTATGGGGAAGCAGGTCATGAAAGAGCGAGGGTTGAGGGGTCTTGTTTGCGGTCAGTTGGAGGCGGGGTTCGCCGGAGGGAAGGCCGTTTCCGAGAAGTCCATCCTGTAAACCATCCCCTCGTAGCCGACGACGTAGAGGTTGCCGTGTTCGTCTTCGGTGAACGAAGCGATGCCCTGCGGCGAGGTGCCGATCTGGACCACGGACTGGAGCACGCGGCCTTCCTGCTTCACGCCCCAGATGCGGCGCGACGTGTAGTCGCCGCAGATATAGATGCCATAGAACGACGACTGTTTGTCGCCGCGATAGACGTGGCCCCCGGTGACCGAGTTGCCGAACTTGCGGCGGTAGGCGAACACGGGTGGAGCGTAGGCGGCGCCCGTTTTTCGGAAGGCGTTGGAGAAGGGCTCGAAGCCTTCATACACGTTCCAGCCATGGTTTTCCCCGCGCCGGACGATCGACACTTCCTCGACCCGATCCTGTCCGACGTCGCCGACCCAGAGATCGCCCGTCAGTCGATCAAAACTGAACCGCCACGGTTCGCGGAATCCGAACGCCCAGATCTCGGGACGCGCGCCGGCGAGGCCGCGGAACGGGTTGTCGGAGGGGATGGAGTAGGCGAGCCCGGGGTCGGCGCGGTCGACGTCGATGCGAAGGATCTTGGCGAGGTGCAGCGTCATGTCCTGACCGTGGCCCTGGGGATCCTGCTGCGGACCGGTGTCGCCCATCGCGATATAAAGAAACCCGTCCGGCCCGAATCCGATGCAGCCTCCGCTGTGGTCCTGCGTCGCGCCGACAACGCTCCATAGCCGGCGTTCCGGTCGGCCGGAGTCGGAGCGCAGGTCGGCTGAGGCGAGACGTTCGGCCACGGTGGTCACGATCTTGCCGCCTTCGAAGACCTGGTGCTTCACAAAGTAGCGGCGGTTCTCGCGGAACTTCGGATGAAACGCGACGCCGAGCAGGCCGTTGGGTCCACGTTCGTTGAAGATGTCCTGCGAGACGTCGGCGAAGAGCGTCTTAATCTCGTTCGTTCCCGACTTCTCCAGCAGCCAGAGCTTCCCGGTCTGGTGCCCAGCGAGAAAGGTGTTCGGAGAACCCGGGAGCTGGCCGAACCAAACGAGTCCGGAACGGATGTCGCCCGGCTTCTGCACGACGGCATGCGGGAAACGCATCAGCTCGCCGAAGAGCGGCCGCAACGCGACCGGCCTGGCCAGTTCGGGAATCGTGGATGGCATGCCGCGATTGCCCGAGAGCGCCGACTCGGGCTGCTTCAGGGTGACAAGGTATCCGACCAGGTCGGCAAATTCCTGTTGGGACATCCCGGCATGCAGTCCTTCGGGCATGAGCGACACCGCAGTCCCGCGCTGTTCCTTGATGTCCGCCTTGGCGATGAGGATGTGTTTCCCATCGGCGCCCATGAGGTCGAGTCCGCCGTCCGGCGTCGACTTGATGATGCCCTGGAACTGTTCGCCGGACTTTGTCTCGACCATCGTCGTGCCGTAGCCGACGGCGATCGTGGCCGAGGGCTCGAGGATGGATTGGATCAGGTCACGCCGGGGAAACTTGTCGCCGACCGCCATCAGATCAGGTCCGGCCTTGCTGCTCGTGCCATCGATCGAATGGCACTTCACGCAGGCGGCCCGCGCTTCGTCATGGAACAAAAG
>JAYUUX010000127.1:0-6608 GCA_043754645.1 Verrucomicrobiales bacterium
GAAGGGTTGATCGCGATGACAGGCGATGCGGAGGGGCCGGTCATCCGCGCGCTCACGGCCAAGGATCCGGCCGTGTCCGCCGTGGACCAACTCCGCCGCGTGGAGCGGGTGTTCGGATCCGACAACGTATTCGTCGAAGTCCAACGGCATCGTGTGCGCGGCGAGGAACGGATCAACCGATGGCTCGGCGATCTCGCGAGGGACCACGGGCTGCCGTTGCTCGCCACCAACGGCGTCACCCATGCAAAGCCGCAGGGCCGGGCGGTGCTCGATGTCTTCACCTGTCTGCGCCACCACACACATCTCGATGCGGCGGGCGCGCTGCTCAGCAGCAACGACGAAGCCCATCTCAAGTCGCCGCACGAGATGGCGCGGCTTTTCGCCGATCTGCCCGAGGCCGTCGCGAACACGTCGCGCTTGGCCGAGCGGCTCGACTTCACGCTGGCGAACCTGGGCTACGAGTTTCCCAAGTATCCGGTCGGGCCGGGCGAAACCATGGAAAGCGTCCTGCGCGAGTGGTCGTATCGCGGCGCGAAGGGGCGGTATGGGGGCGAGATTCCCGAGAAGGTGCGCAAGCTTCTGGAAAAGGAGTTGGCGCTGATCGGCAAGCTGGGGTTCGCCGGATACTTCCTCATCGTGGCCGACCTCGTCCGGTTCTGCCGCGAGAACGACATCCTCGCCCAAGGCCGTGGCAGCGCGGCCAACAGCGCGGTGTGCTTCTGCCTCGGCATCACGGCGGTCGATCCGGTGAAGTTCAACGTGCTCTTCGAACGGTTCCTGTCCGAAGGCCGGAAGGGCTGGCCGGACATCGACATCGACCTGCCGAGCGGCGACCGCCGCGAGCGTGTCATCCAGGAAGTCTACCAGCGCTACGGCAAACACGGCGCGGCCATGACGGCGACCGTCATCACCTACCGGGGCCGCAGCGTCGCGCGTGAACTCGGCAAGACGCTCAACCTTCCGGCCGATGTGCTGGACCGGTTCTCCAGCCTTTTCGCCAGCGGGGATTTCCCGCACACGATGGACCTGCTTGCGCAGATGGAGCAGGCGGGCTTGGCGCGTTCGCATCCGCGGGCGCTGCCGTTCGCCACGCTTTACCAGGAGATGAAACGCCTGCCGCGGCATCTCGGCCAGCACTCCGGCGGCATGATCATCTGCCAGGGCGAACTCAGCTCCGTGATGCCGCTCGAGAACGCCGCCATGCCGGGCCGCGTGGTCGCGCAATGGGACAAGGACGACTGCGAAGACCTCGGCATCATCAAGGTCGATCTGCTCGGGCTTGGCATGATGTCGGTGCTGCAGGATTCGATCACCCTGACCACGCAACGAGGACGTCCGGTGGACTTGGCCAACCTGCCGGAGAACGATCCGGCGACCTATGCGCTGATGCAGCGGGCCGACACGATCGGCGTCTTCCAGATCGAGAGCCGTGCCCAGATGGCGACGTTGCCCCGGATGAAGCCGAAGTGTTTCTACGATGTCGTCGTCGAGGTGGCGCTGATCCGGCCGGGGCCGATCCAGGGCGATCTGGCGCATCCGTATCTCCGTCGCCGCACGGGCGAGGAGGAGATCGATTACTTCGATCCGCTGGTGCAGCCGGTGCTGGAACGGACGCTCGGCGTGCCGTTGTTCCAGGAGCAGATGCTGGAGATCGCCATGGTCATGGCCGACTTCACCGGCGACGAAGCCGAGGAGCTGCGCAAGGCGCTGAGCTTCCATCGGTCCGATGAAAAGATGGCCAAAGCCACCGCGAAGCTGCGCGCCGCGATGGAACGGAAGGGCGTGAAACCCGACATCGTGGACCGCATCGCCAAGGCGGTGGGCTCGTTCGCCCTGTATGGTTTCCCGGAATCCCACGCCATCAGCTTCGCGCTGCTCGCCTACGCCAGCGCGTATCTGAAGGTGCATCGTGCGCCCGAGTTCTTCACCGCGCTCTTCAACAACCAGCCGATGGGATTCTATTCCGCCGCGACGCTGGTCAAGGACGCCAAACGCCACGGCGTGCAGATCCGGCCGGTCTGTCTGGTGCGTTCGAACTGGGAATGCCTGATCGAAGCCGACGGCTCCATCCGGCTCGGGCTCCGGCAGGTGCAGGGATTGCAGGCCGGGCACGCCGAGAAACTGCTGCTGGCCCGGGCGCGTCGGCCGTTCGAGTCGCTGGAGGATTTAAAAGCGCGCACGCCGTTGACGAAGGACGAGCTGAGGACCTTGGCCGAGATCGGCGCGCTCAACGGACTCTCCGCGCATCGCCGCGCGGCCCTCTGGGATGTGGAACGCACCCGGCACGAAAACGACTTGTTCACCGAAGCGCCGGCCGAAACTCCGTTGGCGGCCATGGATCCGCTGGAACGGTTGGAAGCCGACTACTCGGGCCTCCGCCTCACGACGGGACCGCACCCCATGGCGTTGTTTCGCCCGACGATTCCCGACGCGTGGCGGGCAGGAGATCTGACGGAGGCGAACGACGGCCAGATGGTCCGGATCGCCGGGCAGGTCATCTGCCGCCAGCGTCCCGGCACGGCCAAGGGCGTGTGCTTCGTGAGTCTGGAAGACGAGACCGGCATCGCCAACGCCATCGTCGCGCCCGAGCTCTTCGAGCGGGAACGCCTCAAGATCACCTCCGAGCCGTTTCTCATCATCGAGGGCATCGTCCAGAAGCGACAGGGCACGATCCACGTGAAGACACGGACCATCGAACGCCTCATGGCCGAGAGCCTGAAGAGTCCCGGCTCGCACGACTTCGGATAAGACCGGACAGGAGTTTCCACGAAGGAACTCCAGCATCGCGACGAAGGTGCCGACGTGTCCGCCGCCTATTTCTTCACGGCCCTGATGAAGACCGATCCGGTCCCGGGGGCTGCGAGCGTGACCTCGCGGTATCCGACGGAGAGCGCGACGTTCTGCTGGAAGGTCCAGGCCTCGCCGAGGGCCGTCTTGGTCTCGATGTCGTAGTTCGCACCGGGCTCGCCGTAGAGCATGAACTTGAGCGTGGCCGGGCTATGGCTGAGCACGTCGATCAACGGCTTCGGTTGGCCGAGTTCCATCGTGCGGTAGAAGCCGCTGCCGTTGGTGACGACCACCGCGAACTGGGTGAACCGGTTGGTCAGCGGGATGCGCGACACTCGGTTCCAGGTCCCACTCGCGAGGTCCGAGCTGACCTGCACTTCGTAACCAATGCCGGGACGTCCGTAGAGTTTCAGGTCGTCCTGGGCCGGCAGGCGGAGCAGTTCCATGATCGGCTCGCGGTTGATGAAGACCAATCGGCCGTCTGAGCCGCCGGTTTCACCTACGGGTTGGCCATTCAGCCTTTGGGCGGTGACGGAGAGCACCTTGATCGGGACGATCGCCGACGGGGTGCCGTTCGTCGTCACGAAGGTGATCCGTGCGGCGATGTTGGTGGATCCGGTCACGCCGGCCGGGTTCTGGAGGAATATCCTGTAGGTATTGGTGCCCAGTTCATCCAGCCACCCGCTCTGGAAGACGGCGCTCCCGCCGTCGATGAGCCCCACCGATGTCATGACCGGGGCTCCGGCCTGAACGACGATCGTGAGACTCTGCGCCAAGGCTGTTCCGGTCACCCGGATGGGCAACGAACCGGCCTCGTTCGTGAGCATGACGGCCGAGCCGATCTCCACGCCGAGGAAGTCGCCGATGCCGACGGTGAAGCTGGTGGACGCGACGAACGCGGGCAGCCCGTCGTCCGTCACGCGCACGGTGATCGTGTTGGTGGTCGACGCGTAGTCCGGCGTCGGCGTCCATGCGAAGGCGCCGTTGGTCGGATTTATCCTGGCGCCGCGCGGCGCGCCGGCGCCAAGGCTGAACGTCAGCCTGTTTGCGGGCAGGTCGGGGTCCGTGGCGGTGTTGGTGAACGTGAGCAGTTGTCCTACTCCCGCAAATGTGGGCGGGACGGCCGCGATCTGCGGGGCGCGGTTCACTTCCGCGACCACCACGTTGACCACCTGGGTGACGCTCAGGCTTGGGGATCCGTTGTCGGCGACGCGAAGAGTGACGACCCGGTTGGTCGGACCGTCCGACTCGGTCGGGACCCATGAGAGCAGGCCCGAGGGGCTGAGGGTCATCCCGGCAGGGGCTCCGGAAAGGATCTGCCAGGCCAGAGCCTGCACCGGCTGGTCGGTGTCGGTGGCGGTGAGGAGCATGGCCACCGAGGAATCCTCGTTCACGTTGATGACGGGGCTAGTGGTGATGACGGGGGCATTGTTGACCTCCACCACGGTGATGCTGAAGGACTGGGTGGCCGACAGGCTTGGCAGGCCGTTGTCGGTGACGGCCACCTTGAACGGATAGACCTGGCCTCCCTGCGATTCGCTGGTGGGCCAATAGACGGAACCGTCCGTCGAATTCACGAGCGCTCCCGCCGGACCGCTCACGAGGCTGAAGGTGATGATCTGAGAAGCACCGTCGGGATCCGAGGCTGTCGGCGTGGCGGTGTAGACGTCGCCCTCGTTGATCGACAGGTTCCCGAAGCCGGAGAGCACGGGAGGCAGGTTGACCGCCGTCGTGACGGTCGTCTGCGCCTTGGGGGTCACGGCCGGAGCCTCGGAGTTGCCCGCGCTGTCGGTCGCCACGGTGAAAAACGCGTAGGCCGCCCCGGGTTGTCCGTGGAAGACCGTTCCGGGCGAAGTAAGCCGGGCGGCCGTCAGGCCGTAGGGCCCGCCGTTGGTCGATGCGTAGAGGTCGTAGAAGGCGACGCCGGTGATGTCGTCCGAGCCGCTCCAGGTGATGTTGAAGTCGCGGGGACTGACCGCCGGCAGGGCCGCCATCTGGCTTGTGGGCGGGGTCACGTCGCTGGCGTTCGTGGCGACGGCATAGACCAGCGTGTAGGTGCCGCCGCTGTTGTAGTCGACGAGGTGGAGGAGGTTGGTCCGGATGGGCCGGAGTTCTCCGCCGCGGAAGAAGCGGTCGGTGATCCAAGCGTTGGTGCCGACGCCCAGGTCGGTGCCGTTCGGGCGGAGGACCTGCTTGAGGGTGAAGTTCGTCCCGCCGGGATTGCCGATGCGCAGATAGACCCAACCCGTCGGCATCGTGGCGGTGATCTGGGCCTGGAGCTGGCCGGCGGAGATCGCGTTGCCGAGGGTGGCGTTGGTCACGGCCAGCACCGGGCGCACCGGTCCCTGCGACAGGTAGAGCGTGTCGGGAAGGAAGGCGGGATCGGCCACGTCGTTGACGAGCATGTCGGGACGGAGGTCGGCGAAGACGCCGTCCACGTTGACGATGCGGCTGAGTTCATGGATCTCGGTGCTGCGGACGAGGGAGAGGCGTTTGCCGTTCATCGCGTCGAGATGCTCGAAGGACGCGGAGTAGTTCGTGAAGCTTCCCTGGAGCGTCGAGGTGAACAACCACCGGGCGATCTTGTTCGATCCGACGCCGATGGAGCCGAAGTTCACGTCGAGAGCCGGGCTGATGGACTGGTTCTCCAGCTGGGCTCCGAGAATCTTGAAGTCGATGAGCAGGCCCTTCTCGTTCTCCACGATCTGGGGTTTGCCGCTGGTGATCTTCAGATTGCGCGCTTCGCCGTAGCCGACGTTCTCGACCTGGATGCCGAGGGAGTAGGGAAGGCTGGGTTCGACCTCCAGGGTGAACGGGTCATCCGCGAAGACATCGCGGTCGTGGAAATAGCGGACGACCAACTCGGGCTGAGGGAACACCTGGATGGGTGCGGGCGCGAGCGGGATGGTGACGCGGGTGCCGGACTGCACGTAGCTCATCGTGCCGCCGACGAGGAAGACGCGGGCTCCATTCGTCGGTGCGGCGTCAAGCGTCGGCACCATGATCCACGACGAGCTGCCGGTGGTGAAGGCCGGCAGGCTGCCGGAGCCGCCCACGCCCGTGAGGCCCAGAAGGACGGGTTCGCGAATGGCGAAGAGGGCCGTGGCGTTGGTCGAGTCGGTGCTCTGGATCAGGAGGGTGACGAGCACTTCGGACAGCGGCGCCGCGGTGTCGTTTCCGATCTCGAGCGTCGCGTTGAAGGCATCGCGGGTGAGGACGGCGGACTGGTTGAGCTTCAGCTTCACGCGGGCGCAGACCCCGTTCTCGCCGTCCATCAGGCCGATCGGGTTCCTCGAAAGGCGTGCTCGTCCACCGGATGCGGGAGGGGGAACGATGTTGAGCGGGGCCGGGCGGCACTGGCCTTTGAAGCCTGGAGGCGGGGCGAAGTTGGAGCCCGCATTGGCCGGTATCGTCGGGGCGGGCCCTCCTCCTCCGCCACCGGGAGCAGGCGGGCCATCAGGCACCAGTTCGTAGACCGCGTTGTATAGGGCGGGAAGATCGCAGCCGGCCGAGTCGAACGCGTAGGAGGCTGTCGCCTTGTCCACGACGTTCGGGCCGCACAGATAGTTCCACAGCGTCTGCGCGGTGACCGAGCAGCCGCCGCCGTTGTGGCCGGCCAGACCGCGGACGCCGCTCTGGGCCACGGGAGGACCGCGGTGAACCGTCGCGGGAATGGTGATGGACTGGTTGGGACCGAGCGTCCCGATGTTCGTGATCAGCGGCGTGATCTGGAAGTGGTCGGTATGCGGAATGCGGAGCTGGATGTTGTCCGCCTTGATCAGGCCATGGTTGGCGATGGTGTATTCGATCTGGAAATCAGT
>JAYUUX010000128.1:0-3004 GCA_043754645.1 Verrucomicrobiales bacterium
TCGAGCAGGCCGCGTTGTTTGAGGTCCTTCACCAAAGCGGCGGATGCCTTGTCGGTGTCCTTGCAGTTCTTCTGCAATCCGCTGACAAGGCCGCCGTGCTGGTCCCAGCTCTCGTGGAACAGCTCGACGAAACGGACGCCGCGCTCGATCAGGCGGCGGGCGAGGAGACAGTTGTTGGCGTAGGAGGATTTGCCGGGCTCGGCGCCATACATCTCCAGCGTCTCCTTCGATTCCTTGGAAAGGTCCATCAGCTCGGGAGCGCTGGTCTGCATGCGATACGCCATCTCGTAGGAGGCGACGCGCGTGGCGATCTCGGGATCGCCGATGACGTCGAGGCGGCGGCGGTTAAGGCGGTTGATGGTGTCGAGCGTGTCCTTCTGCAGCTCGGGATCGACCCCTTTCGGGTTCGCGAGATACATGACCGCATCGCCTGAGGAACGGAACGGCACGCCGGCGTGGACGGTCGGGAGGAAGCCGGAACCCCAGTTGCCGAAGCCGCCGCTCGGGCCTTTGGCGCCGGACTGGAGCACGACGAAGCCGGGGAGGTCCTTCGTCTCGCTGCCGAGGCCGTAGGTGCTCCACGCGCCGAAGCTGGGCCGGCCGGCGATCTGCGAACCGGTGCTCATGAAGAGCTGGGCCGGCGCGTGGTTGAAGGCGTCGCTGACCATCGACTTCACGATGCAGCAGTCGTCCACGATCTCGCTGAAGTAGGGCAGGATCTCGCTGACTTCGGCGCCGGACTGGCCGTGCTTGGCGAACTTGAACTTGGGTCCGAGCAGTGAGGAGTTCGGGTTGATGAAGGCGGATCGGTAGCCCTTAAGCAGTTCGGCGGGCGGCAGTTTGCCGTTCCACTTGGCGAGCTCGGGTTTGTTGTCGAACAGCTCCAGATGGCTCGGCCCGCCGCCCATGAAGAGGTGGATGACGCGTTTGGCCTTGGGCGCATGGTGCGGCTTCTTCGGCGCCATGGGATCGAGCCCGGCGACCGTCGCGGCGAGTCCGTCCTGCTGGAGCAGCGCATTCAACGCCACGGCGCCCAGGCCGACGGCGCATTGCTGGAAGAACCAGCGCCGGGTGACGAGGCGGGGGTCTTGGCCGCGGAACAAGTGAGTCTGGCAGTTCATGATTATTCGCGGGTCAACGTTTCATCGAGGTTCAACAGCACCCGGGAGAGGGCGGTATAGGCCGCGAGCTGGTTGGGAGATGTGCCTTTCGGCAGGTCGGGCGTCTTCACGGGATCGACTCCGGCGATGGCGCGCATGTCGAGCCAGCCTTCGCCGAGACGTTCCTGTTGGCGGGCTAGGAAGGCTTTCAGGTCGGCTGTTTCCGGCTTCGTCGGTGGGCGGGCGGTAACGCGTCGGAAGGCGTAGGCGATCCGGGAATCGTCTGTGGAGCCCCCATCCTTCAGCGCGTTCACGGCCAAGGCGCGGGCGGCTTCGTTGAAGATCGGTTCGTTCAAGGTCGTGAGCGCCTGGAGCGGCGTGTTCGACCGCGTGCGGCGGACGCAGGCGAAGTCGCCGGTGGGCGCGTCGAAGGCGGACATCGCGGGATGGAGCTGGTTGCGGCGCCGGAAGACGTAGACGCCGCGGCGGTAACGTTCCTCGCCCACGGCCTCGTTCCACGGGAAAGGTCCGTAGCTGACGGGCGGTTGGTTCATGAACTCGGGAATCGGCGGATAGATCGCCGGGCCTCCGAGCTTGGGTGAAAGCAGTCCACTCGAGGCGAGCGCGATGTCTCGGATGATCTCGCCCTCGACGCGGAAGCGCGACGAACGTGCGAGGAGCTGGTTGACCGGATCGCGTTCCAAGAGCGACGGGCTGGTGACGGACGACTGCCGGTAGGTGGCCGAGTTCACGATGAGCCGGTGGATGGCCTTCACGCTCCAGCCCTTGTCCATGAACTCCACCGCCAGCCAGTCGAGCAGTTCGGGATGCGACGGCGCGGGCGCCTGCACGCCGAGATCTTCGGGCGTGCTGACGATTCCCTGGCCGAAGTAGGACTGCCAGATGCGGTTCACGAACACACGCGCCGTGGTGGGACTGCGGCGGTCGACGAGCCACTTGGCCAAGGTCAGCCGCGAGTTGTCCGCCCCGGCGGGCAGGCCGTGGAGCACTTTGGGAACGCTCGGAGAAACCTCCCGCGAGGGTTTCAGCCAATCACCACGGCGCAGGATCGAAGTCATGCGGCCTTCGTCGCGCTGCGTCAGGGTCAGCTGCGTCGTGCCCTCAGGCCACTGGCGATGAAGTTTGTCGATCTGCTTGTTGGCCTCGGACCATCCGCTGACCGTCGCGCGCCACGAGGCGAAGAGCGTCGCCTTATGGGAGGCGGTGCGTTTGTCCGCGGGAGTCTTCATCGCCGCGAGGACGTGCTCGGGGAAGGCCGGCTTCTCGGCGGCGGTGGGATCGGAGGAGATGGAGATACGGTAACGGCCGAGGTTGTTGTTCTGGTTGTCGTCGCTGTTGTAGCCGCCGTGGTTCATGCGAACGACAAAGTCGACGATCGTGCCTCCGGCGAAGGCCGCGTTGGTCTCGGCCTGGAACACGACCGCGTGCGGCTGGTTCCGGCGGCCGGCACCGTTGTCGAAGCTCCACGCGGTCTCGTCCTTGCCATCGAGCGCATACGAAACCGGACCGAGCACGCGCTTCTTGTTGCTCTTGTCGTCGTAGATCGCGGGCAGCGGAGTCTCCGGCATGTCCACGTCGGCGACGGCTTTGGCGAGTTTGATCTTGGCGCGCTTCTTCGTCGGCTCGCCCAGCGGCGACACCTCCACGTCGAACTCGGTCAATCCCGCCGTGCCATAGATCGAGCGACCCGGCCCGCGGCGGGGAAGGTTCTCGTCGTTCAACAGGTCGATGCGGAAGGCGCGGATATCGGAGAGCGTGTTCGTGGAACGCCAGCGCGGGCTGGACTTCGTGGGCGCGTAGCCCTGGGCGAGGATGGAGCCGTCCTTCTGCAGGAAATAGCGTTCCGAGTTTTCGCCCTGGAACTCCATCGAGACCGTTTCCCA
>JAYUUX010000129.1:0-5212 GCA_043754645.1 Verrucomicrobiales bacterium
CGGATGCGCCCGCGCCCTCTGTCCACCGCCCCTTCAGGGCGGACATGTTTCCGACGGCTTCTCCGGTGGCTCGCGCCACCGGCTAATTTCCAGCCGCGCCTCCGGCGCTGATCCGGCTTCACCGCAGTTTCCCATCCACCTTTCCCCGGAATCACGAGGATGAATCCACAACCTCCATTCCCGCCCCACGACGATCTGGAAGCGCGCATCACCGCCCTGCTCCTCGGAGAACTTCCCGAGACCGAGGCCGCCGCCCTGCGTAGGGAAATCGCCGCCAGCGCCGCCCTGCAAAAGCTCCACGACGAACTCGCCCGCACCATCGGCCTTGTCCGTGAAGCGCGCGGAGCAGCGGATGAAAAGACGGGGCGCCCGGCGGAGCCGCTCACCCTGTCGTCCGATAAACGGGACCGCCTCCTTGCGGCGTTCAAGACGGTTCCATTGCCGGTGGCCGGCAAGAAACGACGGCTGGTCGCTCCGTGGCGGGAAGCCGCGTCCGTGGCGGCCATGCTGGCCGTGCTCGCAGGTGTAACGACGCTGGTGTTGAACCGGGGCCTCCAGCCGGAAGACACGCTCTCGGACCGGATGGCGCTCTTCTTCGGGCGTGAAAAATTCTACGAGAAACGCGGCGGCGTGACTCCGTTGCCGATGATGGACACGGCTTGGTCGGACCAATCCCAGACGGTCCGCCTATTCGCGTCTGACGCGGCGAGTTCGTCGTTGGATGTCCGGGCCGCTCGGGTTGAGGCCGAGTTCGCAGCCGCCCGCGGATCCGTTCCGCCATCTGGCCAGGTGCCCTTGCTCAATCCGGCTGGCGAACCCGTTGTGAATGACCCGATCGTCGTCATGCGGAAGCGTGTCGACCGAGAAGTCGAAGAGATGGATGCGGAATGGAAGACACGCGGCGGCAACGATCTGAAGGCGCTTCTCAAGGAGCCGGCCCCGGCTGCCAATGACTACGGCGGAAACGCTTCCGGCACACCCGCGCTGACGGTTGCCGATTCGAGAACGGCTCCGGAACGGCCTGTGACCCGTTTTGCCATCGCTCTCCCTACGGCCCCGGAGCAAGCCAAGGCGGGAGCCGATGACTTCAACGCCCTGAGCCGGGGTGGAACACCCGCGCTCGGGGTCGAGAATCGTTGGGCCAGCAGTTCCGCGACGGCCTTCGACGAAGCTCCGGTGGCTTCGACTTTCTTCCGGCAGACCGGTCAACCCCAGAGCCTCGCGCAAACCGATCTTTCCCGGCGTGCCGACGCTGCCGGTGCAAAGGACGGGTCGACCTGGGAGTTCAGGAGTTCCGGCCGCGCCCGCGAACAGGTCGCCATGCAGAGCGAGAGCAAGGTCGCTGCGGCGGGTGATCTTTTTGGCGATGCCGACCGATACGCGGCCGCCGTTCCGCCGCCGTCCAAGCCCCTGGGTTCAGTGGCGCCCGAAGGCATGAAGGCGAACTACGGCAACAATCTTGCAAATGCCCAACCCTCCGGTGGTGGACTGGGAGGTGGAGCCGCGGGCGGTGATGGACGCGGACTTGGAGGCCGCCAGTATTCCAGCGAGGCGGTCGATGAGTTGACGACGGTGCCCGCATCGCCGGTGGCGGTCTCGGGACCGGCTCCCGCACAAGCGGCCAAGGGCAGGGCCTGGTTTGAGGAGAAGCCTGTCGCAGAGGGTGAGAAGCAGGTCTTGGTATTCCAGGGAGTCGATCGGAAGGACTCCTTCGGGACCGAGCTGAAGACCCGGGTCGTCACCGTGGCCGGCGAGGCCGCGACCGTTTTGTCGGCCGGCACAGTGGACCCCGCCGTCGAGTTCAACCAGCCGGCTCCAGCCCCAATGGCCGCGTATCGGGTTCCGGTTGCCGCCCGGGGTTACTTCTTCGATGCGAGCGGGCCGGCGAAAGGCGCTAAGGCCGTGGACAAGGAACTCGCGGACCAACCCATGCCGGTCGGCGCAGTTATGTTGGGGGACAACGTCGAATCCCGCGTGCAGCAGCTTCAGGAGGTGGAAGCGGTGCGTCTGGTTAACCAAAGCGGCCCGAAAGAACTCTACGCCAAGGCCCAGTCCGCTGCGCCGGCGTCCACCCTCGACTTGTCCACGATCAACGGCCGCGAACTGGGGCTGGAACAGCTCAGCGCGCCTGGGGCCCATGGGGACTTTATCCTCTCGAAGTCCAAGAATCAGGCCGGAGGCAACGTTGGGGATCCGCAATGGATCGGAACTCTCGAATCCGCCGCCAAGTCGGACGTGAAGGCGGAGTCTTTGAGGCGACTCGGTGAGCTTTCGGTGGACGAAGGGCTTCAGGTGGTCGACGGAGAACGCTCCGTCATCAAGCGCTCAATCGTTTTGCCCGCATCTGGAACGGTCGACTCGGGCGTCATCGTCGCCGGGAAGCCGGCCACGGCTGAGACTTCCCGGAAGCTGGCGAAAATAGCGACCTCGTCCTCGGTCCAAAACCTGCAACTGGCCGCGCTCAAACAGGTCGAGCAACGCGCCAAGGCGGACGGCGTTGGCGTTGTCCCTCCTCCTTCTGAACCTGGCGGCTTGGCAGGAAACTCGCAAAGCCAGCGCGAAGTGGACCTATTGAGTCGATTGCGTGCAGCGCTCCAGCTAAGGATCGAGCAGGAGAAGGAGTTGGCCAATTCGGCGGCGGGGAACGCCATGGTCAAGATAGTCGATCAGGCCAAGGCTGATTCGGCGCCAAAGCAGTCGTTGCTCGGCCGAGCGATGGATAGTTTGACCGGATCAGAGCGACGGACGGTTAGAGTTGCGGTCGACAAGGACAGGACTGACATCCAAGGACTGGCCGGTTCAGACACCGGACAAGTGTCGGGTTACGATCCCTATTTTTTGGCCACTGAACAGGAAGTGATCACGTCGCGCGACGTGCTTAGTCGTGCGATCTCCTCTCTGACTTTGGCGGGTGTGAGCGAAATCACGGCCGTCGGTGGTGAAAATGGAATCAATAAGCTGGGGGAAAAGATTTCGGTCTCGACGATTCCCAATACCAGCCTGCTTGAGATCTCGGTCAAAGATGCCAACCCGGAAACTGCGGCCAAGCTGGCTAATGCCGTAGCTACCGCCTATCGGCAAAAACGGATTGAAGACTCCTTGAAAGCTCGTGTTGCAGGGGTCGCGGAACTTCAGAAGCGGTTGGACCAAATCGGTCAACAGCTCGCCTTGGCGAAGCAACAGGTCCCCGCGCCCACGGAGGCCGCCGCAGAAGTAGACGCGCCCGCCCCTCGCACTGCCGCGCCGAACGCGGCCGTTCCGCAGCCCGAGGTGGCCACGGCGGAGAACGCATTCTCCACGTTCTCCCTCAACGTCGCCGACGTCAGCTTCAAGCTAACCGCCGCCAGCCTGGAAAAGGGCGCGATGCCGGACGTGTCGACCATCCGCAGCGAGGAGTTCATCAACGCCTTCGACTATCGCGACCCCGAACCGCCGGCGGGCGTGCCCATCGCCTTCGCCACCGAACGCGCCCGCTATCCGTTCGCGCATGACCGCGACCTCGTCCGCTTCTCCGTGAAGACGGCCGCCGTCGGCCGCCAGCCGGGCAAGCCCTTCAACATCGTCCTCGCGATCGACAACTCCGGATCGATGGAGCGCGCCGACCGGGTGCGCATACTGCAGGAATGCATCCGCACCCTCGGTTCCCAGCTCCTGCCCGAGGACCGCATCAGCGTCGTGTCGTTCGCCCGGACGGCCCGGCTCTGGGTCGACGGTTTGCCTGCGGGCCAGGCCGGCAACCTCGCCGAACGCGTCGGGCAACTGGCCCCCGAGGGCGGCACCAATCTCGAAGAGGCGATGAACATCGCCTACAAGACCGCGCTGCGGCACTTCGTTCCCGGCGGCGTGAACCGCGTCGTCCTCATCACCGACGGCGCGGCCAACCTCGGCGAAGTCGAACCCGATTCCCTCAAGCAGAAGGTCGAGGCGTTTCGCAAACAGGGCATCGCGCTCGACTGCTTCGGAATCGGCTGGGACGGCTTCAACGACGACCTGCTCGAAGTGCTCTCCCGCAACGGCGACGGCCGCTACGGCTTCATCAACACGCCCGAAGCGGCCGCGACGGAGTTCGCCGGGCAGCTCGCCGGAGCGCTCAAGGTGGCCGCGTCGGACGTGAAGGTGCAGGTGGAATGGAATCCGCGGCGCGTCACCTCCTACCGCCAGATCGGCTACGCCAAACACCAGCTCAAGAAGGAGCAGTTCCGCGACAACACCGTCGACGCCGCCGAGATCGGCGCGGCCGAGGCCGGCAACGCGCTCTACAGCGTGCAGGTGAATCCGGCCGGCGAAGGCCCGCTCGGCACGGTGCGCGTGCGTTTCCGTGTTCCGAACACGTCCGACTATCGCGAGCACGAATGGATCGTGCCCTACGCGACGCCCGCGCCCGCCTTGGACCAGGCGAGTTCCACGCTGCGACTCGCGGCGACGGCGTCCGCCTTCAGCGAATGGCTTGTGGCCAGTCCGTTCGCGGCCGAGGTCACGCCCGACAAGCTGCTCGGTTACCTGCGTGGAGTCCCGGAAATGCGTCCGGCCGACCCGCGGCCCAAGCAGCTCGAAACGATGATCCGCCAGGCCAAGACGATCTCGGGGCAATGAGATTGATCCACGAAGGACACGAAGAAACACGAAGCAGGAACCGCGGATGAGGCAGAACACACAGAAGCAGTTCAGTAGGCCGGGCGTCCTCGCCCGGCCGGTCGGTGTTTCATCCGCGAGGAGCGCGAAGAGCGCGAAGAGGCGCGAAGCGATGGGACGATCTGTGAAGGCGGCAGGGCGAAGGCTCCTGCCGAGCCGCCTTGAGGTTTCCAGCACTACGATCCCGCCGCGGCTGCAACGCCATCAGGCATCCAAGCGGGTTGGCTTCCCGCGGGAGGCGTTCTGGTCGGATGCAGGTTTCGAGGCGGCTCGCCAGGAGCCTTCGGCCTACCAGGCGTCCGCCCTTGGTGTTCCTTCGTGCCCTTCGTGGATGATCTCGTCTCCTGCTTCGGCTCCCGCGGAGCCGTCTGTTTATAGAAGTGCGTCGCTCAATGAACCCAAGCTCCGTAGGAGCGACCCGGTCAGGCCGCTCCTACGGAGCTTGGGCATCAATTCATCTACGCATTCTATAAACAGGCCGGCCCTACGGGCCTGGGGAGCGACGTCGCGGACGGGGGCGTTTGCGGATGGCATGGCCTCAGCCGACAGGTGGGCCGAGTCGCGCTGCGATTCGGCGGCC
>JAYUUX010000130.1:0-9798 GCA_043754645.1 Verrucomicrobiales bacterium
CCATCACGTAACCCATTCCGTTGGTGCTGGCGGGGAAGCCCATCACCGCGGCTACGGAGCCGTTGATCAGGGGCAACCCGAGCGCCGTGGTCGTGCCGAAGACGGTGTTGGTGGCGGTGTTGTTGCCGACACCGTCACGGTAGGTCAGCGCGGAGCCGACCGTGGCGTTCAGGTTGCCGGCGTTGAAGTCCCACTGGCCCGTTGGCTGGGCCAACGAGGTGAGGGCGGACGCGGTGAGGAGCCCGGTTGCGAGGCTGTTCCTCAGGATGTGTTTCAATGTCATGGCTGGGGTCTGTTGTGGTTCCGCCAACAGGGCGGAACCGTTGGGGATTTTCTGGCTGGGGAAAATGAGCTGGGCGCTATTTGCGGGCGCGGTAGGCGGCGAGGGCCTTTTCGGCACGGGCGTCGCCGTTCTTGGCGGCTTTCACGAGTTCCTGGAGCGAGCTCATCAGGGCGTCGCCGGTGGCGCGCTGTTGCTCGGGTGTCAGCGCGGGATCGCGGCTGATGCCGTATAGGGCAAGAAAGCCATCGGTGGTGTTGTTCTCCCTCAGCGATGAACCCGCCGACTGGACGACGGTCCGCATTTCGCCCGAGGCGTTCGCGAAGGCGGCATCGAGCGCTGCGGCCGTCTTCTGGGGGTCCGCCGGTGCGGATTCCTGCCGGCCGCCGCACCCGATTGGGAGGATCAGGATAGCCGCCAGCAGCAATGCGGAACCGACGGAGGTGGGGGATGAAGCGCGCATGGTTTCCTCCTACTTCTTCGGATCCTCGGTGCCGGTGAACCACCGGAAGTCGACCCCGGTCTTGGAGTAGGGCACCGAAGAGGCGTGGCCGTCGGCCCAGAGCACCTGGCACCTGGTGTTGTGCCTCCACCACTCGTATTCCATCCGGATGCCGGGATAGAGCGATGCGAGACTGTATTTCCACTGGGTCAGGCATTCGGTTCGCCCGGGAAACAATCCGATCGAGTCATCTGCTCCCTCCATCGCCTGCTCCGCCGCATCCGTGGCGAAGATCATCTGCGAGGGGTTCTTGTAGGAGGTCGTTTTCTTGGGACCGGCCTGGGTCGAATCGTAGGCCTGGATTACGAAGCGGTTGAGGCCGTAGCTGGAGTTCAGCCACCATTCCGACGGGTAGTTGAGCCCGTCTTCTCGCCACTCATCGACGTTCTTGGCGCTGGGACAGCGGAAGACCTTTCGCGTGCCGCCGAACAGGTTCAGATAGGCAACGCCCCAGTAGGCACGGGAATCTTCGATGGGAAGAAGGGTCTCAGTGCGCGGGTTCGCGGACCACATGCCGTGGTTCGGGGCCGAGCCGCCACGATGGTGGAAGGTCTCGTTGTTCTCCTGGGCGTAGAGCTGGGTGCCGATTCCGATCTGGCGGAGGTTGTTCAGGCAGGTCGCCGCCCTGCTCTTCTCCTTCGCCTTCGACAGGGCGGGCAGGAGCATGCCGGCGAGGATCGCGATGATCGCGATGACGACAAGGAGTTCGATGAGCGTAAACCCGCGCTGAAAAAGGGGGGCAGAAGTGGATTTCATAAATTTTCAGGAATCCGAGGCCGTGGGGAGGGGAGTAGGAGTTCCTGTTGATACAGCCTGGATTCTCAGTGTCAACGCGTGTGACTGGCTGTGCCCGAAAGTATAAGGGCAAATGCTGGAACTAAGCCTTGCTGGAAACGCGCCTATGATAGCGACGAAATGTATGTGTATCAAAGGACCTCGTCCCGGTTACTTTTGGACCATGTTGTTCAAGCTGCTCGTTATTGGAGCGGGTAATCAGCACAGCAGAACCGAAGACTGATCAACCGCTCGTTGTAAAACTCGGACAACTGTGTGACGAAACCCGGGAGGGTTTGTGACGATCGGGCCACCATCACATGGCGGGACCGCCTTGCGTCCGTCATTTGATCGTCACGAATGCCCGGTGGACTGTGGGCGCCAGTTCGTTTGACAATCCCCCCCAATCACTCGCATGTCCTCGTCTTCCAATGTCTCCTGCGATGCGGTCGTCATCGGTGCCGGCATCGTCGGTCTGGCCAATGCGCTGGCGCTCGCGAAACGCGGCCTGAAGGTCGTGGTGCTCGAACGCCACGAGCGGGCCCATGGTGCGTCCGTCCGCAACTTCGGCATGGTCTGGCCCATCGGTCAGCCCGCCGGCGCCCTTTTCGCCCAGGCCCGGCGCTCATGTGAGATCTGGACCGCGCTCGCCAAGGAAGCGGGTTTCTTCATCCGCGAAACAGGCTCGCTCCACCTGGCCCATCGCGAGGACGAGGCCGCGGTGCTGATCGAGTTTGCGCGCATGGCGCCGGATCTGTGCGTCCCGGTGCAACTGCTGTCCCCGGCGGAGACGCTGGCGCGGTCACCGATGGCCAATCCGACGAATCTCCGGGGCGCGCTCTGGAGCGCCGGCGAAGTCTGCGTCGACCCTCGGGAAGCGATCGCGCTGTTGCCGGAGTATTTGAACAGGATCTTCGGCATCGAGTTCCACTTCGGCACGCCGGTCGTGGAGGTCGATGACGGGGCGGCGGTCACGTCGGAGGGTCGGGCCTTCCGCGCGCCCAGAATCGTCGTCTGCACCGGCGAAGATCTCCGGACGCTCTTCCCCGGGGTCTACGCCGGTTCGGGGATCCGCCGCTGCAAGCTCCAGATGCTGCGGACCGTCCCGCAGCCGGCGGAGTGGAATCCCGGACCGATGATCGCAAGCGGCCTCACGCTGCGGCACTACGCGATCTTCCAGATTTGTCCGTCGCTCAAGGCCCTCCAGGAACGCGTGGCCCGCGAAACTCCCGAGCTCGACCGCTTCGGCGTCCATGTGATGGCCTCGCAACATCGCGATGGCGGAATGGTCCTCGGCGATTCCCACGAATACGGCGCGGACATCACGCCGTTCGACCGTGCGGAGATCGACGATCTGATCCTGCGGGAGCTGAAGCCGCTCGTAAGGCTGCCGAACTGGGACATCGCCGAGCGCTGGCACGGCGTTTACGCCAAGCATCCGTCGAAGGCCGAGTTCATCGCCGAGCCGGCCCCGGGCGTGGTGGTGATGAACGCCCTGGGCGGGGCGGGAATGACGCGGTCGTTCGCCGTGGCCGAAGATTTCTGGAGCCGGCGCTAAGCCGGAACGATGCCGAAAAAT
Organism: Verrucomicrobiales bacterium; assembly: GCA_043754645.1. Lineage (GTDB taxonomy): Bacteria > Verrucomicrobiota > Verrucomicrobiia > Limisphaerales > CANJSG01 > CANJSG01. The sequence continues at coordinate 3,136 of JAYUUX010000130.1, forward strand.
GGCCGCCGCGAAGCGGCTGTTCAAAGGAAGGGCAGTGCATCTTGCCTGCCCCAAGGGGTCCCGGCATGGAAGCCAGCGGTGACGGCATATCAGGCCGTTGGTCGATGAGGAAACCCCGGTCAGCACCGGTCAGGCCGGAAGCCCGCCCTTCCCCGCACCGTAGCCTTGGGTCTCAGACCGGCAGGATCTCGACGATCTCGGCGAGCGGTTGGCCGGCGGGATTGCTCAGCGTGTTGCGCCGGGCATAGAGACCGGTGCCTTCCGCAGCGGCCAGGAGCGGCCCGATGAAGCTGTCGGCCGTGATGCGGAAAAAACCATTGGGCCGGCTGGTGAAGGGAACCTCCTGTTCAGCCAGGACACGCCCGAGGGGAACCTTCCCACCAAGGATCAGTTTGCGCGGTTCCGCCTCGAACCGGTCCAAATGGATCCGTATGGCGCCGAACTCGACGGGCAGGCCGCTCTCCTCCAGACGCAGCAGCACTTCACGCAGATAGGTGTCGCCGTCGACGCGGCTGGAGAGCACTTCCAGCTTCAAGCGGTCGCCGTGGAACTTCTCCAGCGTCGACGTCATGTCGCTGAGGTGGACGAGCAACGAGCGATACGGTTCGGGCATCGCCGCGCCGTCGATGGCTTCCAACTCCGGCAACGCGCGCCCGGCCGAGCCGTAGAACTCGTCGAGCGGAAACGCGAGGGAGCGGCTTTCTCTGGCAGTGTGGTGAGTTGAAGAAGCCATGGAAGGGAACGTTCAACGCTCAACGTCCGACGTTGGACGTCCAACTTTGCGGGACTTCGCGGTGCGGATGCTTTTGGCGAAGATCTTGATCAACGATTCGGTTTCGGAAACCAGCGGTTCAATCTTCGCGACCTCTTTCGTAAGTGGGACTCGGAGGATCAATTTCAGCCAGCGTCGGGTTTCGCGCAGCTCCTTCAGACAGATGCTGAGTTTGTGGATGAAATCATCCCGCGACTCGGCGGCCTGGGCTTCGCCATGGTTTGGCAACGGCGATGTTCCGGAGCGGAGCAGTTGTCCGGCGACATGATTGGCTGACCGGGTGTTCGGCAAACATTCTGACAGCCGGATGATCTCGGCCGCGAAGTTTAGCAGCCGTTCCTCCAAGTCGTAAGCGACCGGATCAACGCCAGGATTTGGACGTTCAACGTTCGACGTTGAACGTTGAACGTTGAAAGAAACCTCACGCATATCGTCCCGTCCGATGCTCCGGCTTGAAGAACTCCTGCAACAGCCGGTCCACCTGGAGAAGGCCGTCGCGGGTCAGGCCGATCTGGTCGCCATCTTCCACGAGGAAGCCCTGTTCCTTGATCCAGGCCAACGGCGCGGCGAACTGCACGCGCGGATCGGTGCCGAACTTCCGGGTGAACGCCGACGCGTCGGCGCTGCCAAGCTTGAGCTGGAGGATGAATTCGCGGAGAAGCCGTTCGTCGTCGGGCAAAACGTAGGCGCGGTAGGTCGGGAGTTGGCCGGCGTTGACCGCGTCCACGTAGGGCTGGAAGTCGTGGTGGTTCTGGTAATGCACGCCGTTCAGGTGCCCGAAGCTGGCCACGCCGATGCTCAACAGGTCCGCCCCGTTGAAGAGTCCCTGGCGATACTCGAACTTCACCTTGGCCGGGTCCTTCACCACGGTGGTCGTGCTGGTGACGGTGTAACCGACCTTCTCGAACTCGCTGTAGGCGTAGTTGACCCAGCGCCGTTTGGTTTCCCAGTCGGCCACGGGCGCGACGAGTTTGCCCTCGGCCTTCATCTGTTTGTAGATGCCCGTATTGTAGGGCACCTCCATCTGGTAGATCGTCAGGGAATCGGGCTGGAGCGCGACGGCCTTGGCCACGGTTTCCTTCCACAGTTCCTCGGTTTCTTCTACCATGCCGGCGATGAGGTCGATGTTGATCTGCGGGAAACCGATCTCGCGGGCGAAGGCATAGGCGCGCTGCACTTCCTTGGAACGATGGGCGCGGCCGTTGATCTCCAGGATGTGGTCGTCGAAGTGCTCGATGCCGAGGCTCAAACGGGTGACACCCATCTCGCGGATGGCGCGGAGCTTGTGGTCGGTGAGCGTGCCGGGCTCGGCCTCGAAGGTGATTTCCGTGGCCTCGTCCCAGGAGAGCTGGCGCTTCATGCCCTCGGTGAGGAAGCGGAGCTGGTCGGGCGAAAGGTAGCTGGGCGTGCCACCGCCGAAGTAGATGAAGCGCGGCTTGCGTCCACCAATGACGGGCTTGTTGGCGTAGAAGGCGAGGTCCTTCAGCAGCGCGTCGATGTAGCCCTTGATGTCGTCGGCGTTCTTGTCGGTGTAGACGCGGAAATAGCAGAAGTGGCAGCGTTTCCGGCAAAAGGGAATGTGGGTGTAGAGCCCGAGCGGCACGCCCGGCGCCGGCGCGCGGTCCAGCGCGGCGTGGAAGTCCGGGATCGCCTCGGCCTTCCAGAAGGCGAACGGCGGGTAGTTCGCGACGAAGTAGTTCCCGGCGGTGGTCTCCTTTTGGATGGGCGGACCGGCGGTCTTCGGCGGCGGGGCGATGGTGATGGTGTTCATGGGCGGGAAGATTTCTTGGGTGGCAGAATGACGCCTTCAGCGGCGAGGCGACGGGTTTGTTCCTCGATGCCTCCGGGGAACTTCGGATTCAGTTTTCCGTCGGACTTGAGGACGCGCCACCAAGGGGTGATGCGCTTCTTGCCGGCAGCCTCGTCTTCCATGGCGGCGTTGGCGGCGATCCACGAAAAGATGCCGGTGGTGATCGGACAGGTGGTCTCGGTGCCGTGTTTCTTGGCCAGGGCGGCGCGGAGATCGTTGATGGTGGCAGTGCGGCCTTTGCGGATGCCGCGGATCACGGCGTCCACCTCGCGCGGCGCGGGGATGACCATGGTGCGCCCGCCCCAGCGTTTGGCCGCGGCGGCGTCTAGCCGGATGACCTTGGGAAGGTCTTTGTCGTCGGCCAGTTTCTCGCGCCAGGTTTTGCGTTTGGTAGGCATGGTCTCAGACACAGATTTCACGGATGAACACAGATTCCAGGGCAATCCCGGCGTGGACTGGATCCGTGGCAATTCGTGAAATCCGTGTCGTCATTTCTTCCCTCCGAAACAGTAGACGGTGCCGTCTTCGGACCCGATGACGAACTTGCCGGCGGCCACGGCGGGCGAGCCGCTGATCGGCTGGCCGACTTCGTAGTTCCAGATCTCTTCGCCGTTTTTCAGGTTTACCAGATACACGCGGCCATCGGCCGATCCGACGACGACCGTGTCGCCCGCGACGACCGGTGAGCCGTCGATCTTGCCACGGGTGCTGAAGGTCCAGATCTGTTCGCCGGTGGCCTTGCTGACGCAATGGAGCCGCTTGTCGCGTCCGCCGAAGAGCACCTTGTCCCCGACGATCGACGGTGAACCCACGTAGGGAAACGCGCGCTGTTTGTAGCGCCAGACGGTGTTGGTCTTCACCAGGTCGATGCAGAGGAATTCGTTCTCGTAGTGGCCGAAGTAGGCCTTGCCTTCGCTGATGGCCACACTGCCGGGCACGTAGGCTCCGGCGTCGGCCTCGGTGATCTTCGTGCCGTTGGTCACGGAGAGGACGTGGAGCAGGGCGTCGCACCCGCCGAAAACGGTCCGGCCTTCCCAGACGGCGGGGGTGCCGTTGATGTAGTTGCCGGTCTCGTAGGACCAGTTGGTCTTGCCGGTGGCAAAGTCGAGGGAGTGAAGGCGGTTGTCGTAGCCGCCGAACAGGACGGCCAGCTTGCCGTTGATGGGAACGACGTTCGCGCCGCCGATGACCTTGTCGTCGGTGGGATGGTGCCAGAGTTCAACGCCCGTCGCGGCGTTCACGGAGAAGATGTTCGTGCCGGTGGTTCCGAAGATGACGGAGTTTCCGTGAACCGCCGGAGGCGCCTCAACACCCGCATCGCCCTTGAACACCCAAGCCTGCTTTCCATCGGCCAGGTTGATGGCGTAGACGTTCCCGTCGTCGGAGCCGATGAAGACGCGGCCTTGGCTGATGACCGGGGAGGACTTGATCGGCCCTCCGGTCTTGAAGCTCCAGAGAAGTTCCGGCTTCGCAGGGAGCCGGGTTTCCGCCACGCCGGACATGGCGGCGTCCCCGCGGTAGAACGGCCAGTCGACCGCACCCGGCTTTGCGTTGGTCTGCGCAAATGCACTGGCCGCCGCAATGGCTGCCCCGGAAAAGATGCTGAGGGCTCGGATGCGCATGAGTCGATAGGTTTGGAGCTAGGCGGGGAAGAGTGACCCGAATACACCGGGTAAGCAACCAAGATGCTACTTACACGTATCATCCCGGCAACCCAAGGGTAGACTTTGTGACCAGATTGTTAACAAGTGCCACCTTGCCCGCAGGTCGCCGCCGGCTACTATCTTTGGCCTTGGCTGGACAGCCGCCCGCCCCTGTCCGCTCTCCCTTGCAGCACGCATATGCGAAAAAACATACATAAAAAACCCCTTTCCGGCGCCTTCACCCTGATCGAGCTGCTGGTCGTCATCGCGATCATCGCGATCCTGGCCGGAATGCTGTTGCCCTCGCTGGCCAAGGCCAAGAACCGCGCACAGACGATCAACTGCATCTCGAACCTGCGACAGTGGGGAATCGCTCAGACGATCTACGCCACGGACAACCAGGATTTCATCCCGAGGGACGGAATGTCGGCGGGCAACGGCACTTGGGGCACCGTCCAGACAGCGACCGTCGGGGATCAAACGGTGACGACCGGGGATCCTTCGGATCCGTTCGCGTGGTTCAACAAGCTTCCCGGGCTCGTCGGCGAAAGGACCCTGCAGCAGTATTGGAGCGATCGACGCCCCGGTAAGGACATCCGGACGGTGATGCCGTTCCCCGGTGGGCTGGGGAAGATCTGGCACTGCACGGCGGCGCAGATGGGCGAACCCGACTTCGCCGTCCTCAGCGGACGCGGCCAGAGCGGCATGTTCAGCTACGTGATGAACATCGACCTCAAGATCACGGACGACGTGCCCTTCAGCACCCGAAGGGCCTATCCCGACATGCCAAGAATCGCCCAGCTCAAGAAACCTTCGGCCACCGTGCTCATGTTCGACACGCTCTTCGCCCCGAACGAGCGCAAGCCGGTCAACACCTTCAACTCCGTCAACCCGGCCCAGCGCTACACGCAGTTCGCCTTCCGGCACAAGGACGGCGGCAACGTGGTGTTCATCGACGGGCACGCGGCCGGATTCCAGCGCAGCTACGTGACCAACGGCGCCGGGAGCGGCGCAATCGGCGAAGCCCACCGGCCCGACCTGATCTGGAACCCCTACTTCCGCGCGGCTTTCCCCTGACCCTGTTTTCACTCCTCAAAACTCCCAAGCCCGAATCCCCATGTTGAAACGATTCCTCCTTCCCGCCTTGATGCTTCTGGCGGTTGCGCTTCCTTCGCAGGCCGCGTTGCTCTTCTCGGACAACTTCGCCTACGCCGATGGTCCGATCACGAACGTCTCCATCAGCCCCACGGCGACCAACTGGGTCGAACACAGCTCGGGAACGACTCTGATCGTCGCCGGTGGCAGGGCGTTGGTCACCGGGACCAGCGCCCAGGACGTCAGCCGGTCGTTGGGAGCCACACAATCGGTTGTCTTCGCGCGCTTCACCGTGAACGCGACCAATCTGCCGACCGCCGCCGGGTCGTATTTCGCGCACTTCCGGGATAATTCGACCGGCTTTCGGGCGCGCGTCGTCGCCCAGACAAACGGGGCCGCCCCTGGCGCCTATCGCCTCGGAATCACCGCCGCCGGGTCCGCCTCGGCCGCAGTGGTCGGCCAAGACCTGCTGTTGACCAACACCTACTCCGTGGTGATGTCCTGGGACGGGGCCGCGAACGTGGCCTACCTCTGGGTCAACCCGGCCTCGGATGCGGACCTGCCCGTCAGCGAAGGCGGAACTGGCATCGTCGTGACCAACTTTTCGTTCCGGCAAAGCGGGGGCATCGGGGCGCTGTTCGTCGACGACCTCGCCGTGGGAAACACCTTTGCCGAAGTCGCTCCGGCCCTGAACCCGACCGCCATCCTGCGGGCCCCGGCCGGGTTCACCGCCAACACCGGGGACAGCAACGCGCTGACGGTGATCGCCAACGGCGCGGCCCTCTCCTACCAATGGAAACGGGATGGCGGCGATGTCGGACTAAACACCAACGTCCTGAGGCTCCCCGGCATCTCCGCGGGCGACGCCGGCAACTACACCGTCACGGTCACCGGAGCGAACGGCGTCGTCACCAGCGCGGGAGTCGCGGTCATCGTGAACGCGGGAACCACTCCCGCCTCGATCACCGCGTCCCCCGCGACCGCCAACGTCGCGCTTGGATCGACCGTGAACTTCGTCGTCGGAGCCGGGGGCTCCAATCCGATCGGCTACCAGTGGTATTTCAACAGCAACCTCATCAACGGAGCCTCCGCGTCCACACTCGGGTTGACCGCCGTCACCAACGCCAACGCCGGATTCTACCACGCGGTTGCCAGCAACGCGGGCGGATCCGCCACGAGCGCCGTGGCCCAGTTGACCGTCCGCGGCCCGATCGCGACCAACATCGCCCACCTCCGGACGTTGCAGGATGCGAGCTACCTCCCGTCCGACACGACCAACCTCTACACGGCGGAGGGCATTGTGACGTCGTGGGCCACCAATCTGACCACCGGCGGAAACGTCC
>JAYUUX010000131.1:0-4687 GCA_043754645.1 Verrucomicrobiales bacterium
CCGGCCCAGCCGGTCGGTTGAACGGCTGAACAGCTCCAGCGCATCGACCCGCTTGGAACGCTCCAACGCTTCAAAGCTGCGGACCACTTCCGTCTCGCCGCATTCCGCGAGCGTGGTCTTCACCACCTGTTGGAGCACGTCCACGTCGACCGGCTTCGTCAGGCAGTAGTGCGCGCGGCGCGGCCCCTGGAGCGCGCTCATCTGCTGCTGAACCTCCAGCGCGCCGGAGACGACGATGATGGGGACGAACGGCAGCAGTTCCTTGAACTCGGGCAGGTAGTCCAGGCCGAGGTCGCCCCGGTCGAGGATGTGGTCGAGGACAATGAGATCCGGCTGGGTTTTCGGGATGCTGTCGAGCGCCTGGCTGCCGCTGGTGACGCGCACGAGTTCGTAGTCCTTGGAAAGGGCTTCCTCGTAGATCTCGTATTGGAGGTCGTCGTCCTCGACGACGAGGATGCGGGGAGGTGTGTGCATGGCGAACGCCCTCAGTTTTGCCTGCTTGGTCCCTGATTCAAGACCTCGCTTGCTTGGGCGGTGGAAAGCACAGGCAGGTAGAGGATGAAGGTCGTCCCCACGTTCAACTGGCTTTCCACGTGCAGGCCGATGCTGTTTTCAGCGGCGATCTGGTAGACCATCGAGAGCCCGAGTCCCGTGCCGCGGCGCTGGGAAAGGTTCTTCGTGGTGAAGAAAGGCTCGAAGATCCGGGGCAGCACCTCCGGGGCGATGCCGCTGCCGTGGTCGCGGATCGAGATGAAGACGAACTCGTGGGCATCCGCCGGCTTGAGGACCAGTTCTTCGGGAAGTTGGACGACTTCGCCCGTGCGGATCGCGATGCGGCCGCCGCCGTTCATGGCGTCCGCCGCGTTGAGGACGATGTTCAGGAGCATCTGCTGCACGAGCGCCTTGGCGCAGAAGGTTTCAGGCAGGCCCGGGGCCCATTCGAAATCGATCTCGATCTCGTTCAGGAAACGGTCGCCGAGAAGCCCGATGGTCTCCTCGACGATCTCGTTCGCGCTGCAGCGTCCGAGCGTCTTCTCCGGCGCGCGGCTGAACCCGAGGAGCGACTGCACGACGGCCGCACCCTGGTCGACGACGGTCCTGATCCGTTCGACGCGCGTGCGGATCTTCTCGGGATCGCCGAGGTTGCGTTCTATGATCTGGGCCGAGCCCTTGACGATGGAGAGGATGTTGTTGAAGTCGTGCGCCACCCCGGCAGCGAGCGTGCCGAGGGCGTTCATCTTCTGGCTGTGGAGCAGCTGCGTGTTCGCCTGCGCGAGCTGCTCGGTGCGGAGGTTCACGAGCCGTTCGACCTCGGCATGGGAACGCAGCAGCTGGCGATGCCGGTTCCACGCAAGCCACGCGAGGAGCGCGGCCGCCAACGAAGCGACGCCGGCGATCGTCACGACGCGTGGTTCACGATACCACGGCAGGAAAAGGTCGAACTCCATCGTGGCCGGCTTCGCGTCGAAATTGCCGTTGCGGTCGATCGACCGGACCTCGAAGCGGTGCGTGCCGGCCGCCAGGTCGCCGAACGGCGCGGGACCGGGGGACCGCGGCTCGCTCCACGGGCCCGAATCCATCCGATGGATGAAGAGAAGCCTGTCGGGTCGCGTGTAGCTCCACCGGTCGACGCCGCCGTATTGGATCTCCACCGTTTCGCCCTCGAAGAAGTTCTTCCCCCGGGACGCCGGGCTGATGAACACCGCCGGCGGTTCCTGGTCCGCCGCCGGGTCGTAGGCGGCAATCCCCCGCGAGGTGCCCGCCCAGATCCTCCCGTCAGCGTCCTCCACGAGTTCCAGCACGGACGATCCCGGCAATCCTTCCTCCACTCCCTGTTGCACCCATTCCGCCGCGGCGAACCGGTGCACGCCGGCCTCGGAGCCGACCCACATGCGGCCGTCCTTGGCGGCGAGGATGCAATGGATCTGTTCAAAACCGGAGCGCACCAGCTGCCATTCAAGGCCGGATAATTCCCACAGGTTGTCGCGGCCGCCGCACCAGATCCGTCCTTCGGATGTTTCCGCGAAGCAATGGCCGGCCTCGGGACGCCGCATGTTTTGCCGGTCGAAGGGTTCCCATTCGCCCTCGCGGAAGACGGCCACGCCCCTGGTTCCGCCGAGCCACAGGTCGCCGCGCCGAGACCTCAATGCGGCCTTGAGCACCGGGCCGACGTTGCCGGGGGGCGGCGGTCCCGGGAAAGCGGTGAAACCGGAGCCGTCGAGGAGTTCGAGCCGCAGCGATCCCGGTCCGGAACCAGCCGCATCGACCACTTGGACAAGGGCGTGGGAATCATCGAACCGGCCGAGCAGCCGGCACTGGAGTTCTTCCGGATGCCGCAGCGGCACGACGTCGCCGGAGGCTGGATTGAACACGGAGATGCCGTCGGATCCGTCGAAGAAAACCCGTCCGTCCGGCGCGAGCCACGCTGAGTCGGTCGGCTGGAAGGAGCGCTCGGCCGCGTTCAACGCCGTGCTTTGCCAACCGCTGCCGCGCCGCTCCCGGAGCGAGGCCCGCTCGACGAAGAGCAGATTCCCGTTGGTCATCCGGACCGCCGCATAGGCGGGCGACGGAGTCGCGCCGAGCGCAGCCGGCACTTGCCACAGCGACGGCGCATGCCGGAGGACGCCGTCGTCGGTCGCCAGCCAGAAAACGCCCCTTCCCTGCACGGCGGCATCGAAGATTCCGGACGACGGCACCTCCATGGGAGTTGCGTTGGTCAGGGCGGACAACGGCGCCGTCATCAGGCCGTTGAACGACTGGAAAACCACCTGGTCATCCGCCTCGATCCACGCGCCGCGGATCTGCTTGGCCAGGGTGCGGCCGGGGACCGGCACCAGTTTCCACGCTTCTCCGGCCAGCAGCACGGCCGTGACGGACTCGTCGGATGTGGCCGGATCGACCCGGTCGGCGAGCATCATCAACCGGCCGGTCGCGTCCTCGATCGGACGGTAGAAGTTCAAAAGCCCGAGCGAGCGATCGGGCAATGCCTCTTCCCAAAGGCTCCCCGCCTTGATCGTCCGGAGCGGCCCGGCGATGCGGGCGATGCCGCGGCGACCCGTCACGACCAGTCCTCCGGAACCGTCCGGGATCATGTCGATGAACGTTTCCAGCGACGTGCTTTCCACGTCGCGCAGCACCGTCGTCCGGTCGGCCTTCGCGTCGAACTCGATCAGCCGGTTCGACAGCAGGATCAGCACGCGGTCCTGCTCCGCCGGCACCAGCGGGATCTGCCGGCCCGAGCGGCGTTGCGGCGCGGCGATCTCCCGGCTGACACCGAGGATCATTCGCGATCGCCATTCGTTGTCCACGAACCACTGGATGCCCTCCTCGTGGATGCTCCACAGCTGGCCGGATCGGCTTTCGTGGACACGGTAGTTTCCGGCCGGCGGTTTCAAGGGCCGCGTGTTGTAGCCGTCCAGCAGGCTCAGGCCTCCTTCGCGGTGGCGCACCAGGAGGTTGCCGCGTTGACCGACGGTGATCGTGGTGCTGTAGGACTCCTTGAGCCCATCCGCGGCGCGGAATTCCCGCCACGGGGAGAAGACGCGCTGCGCCGCCAGCCGCGCCGGAGAAAGCAAGGCCGCCAGCAGCGCGAGCAGGGCGATGGTTCTCCGGGGTTTCATGGCGGTGCGACGACCACAGGCTAAACGCCGCGCGCCTCCGGTCCAAGCCGAACTCTGGAGATCCTCCTGCCGCGAATGTGCCGCCGTGCCTCCCGGCCGGCGGTCCTGTCTTCGACGGGCGTCCGTCGCGCCATCCGTTGCGGCGTCGCGCGCCATCGCTGCCCGACAAAACTCGGCTTGCCCGTCGCCGCCGGGCTAACCAAGGTTCGCGCCACTTATGAACGCTCCCATCCGTGTCGCAGTGACCGGCGCCGCCGGCCAGATCGGTTATTCCCTCCTGTTCCGCATCGCCTCGGGCGCCATGTTCGGCCCCACCCAGCCCGTCATTCTCCACCTCATCGAGATCGAACCCGCGCTCCCCGTCCTCCAGGGCGTCGTCATGGAACTCGACGACTGCGCCTTCCCGCTGCTCAAGGGCATCGTCGCTACGTCCAGCCTCGATGAAGGATTCAAGGGAGTGAACTGGGCCCTCCTCGTCGGCTCCGTTCCGCGCAAGCAGGGCATGGAGCGCAAGGACCTCCTAGGCATCAACGGCAAGATCTTCACCGGCCAGGGCCAGGCCATCCAGCGCAACGCCGCCAGCGACATCCGCACCCTCGTTGTCGGCAACCCCTGCAACACGAACTGCCTCATCGCCATGAACAGCGCGCCCGACATCGCCAAGGACCGCTGGTTCGCCATGACCAAACTCGACGAGAACCGCGCCAAGACGCAGCTCGCGCAGAAGGCCAGGGTCGACGTCACCGAGGTCAGCAACCTCGCCATCTGGGGCAACCACAGCTCCACCATGTATCCCGACTACTTCAACGCCCGCATCGGCGGCAAACCCGCGCCGCAGGCCATCGGCGACGATGCGTGGTTCAAGGACTCCTTCATCCCCACCGTCCAGCAGCGCGGCGCGGCCATCATCAAGGCCCGCGGCCTCAGCTCCGCCGCCTCCGCCGCCAACGCCGTCGTGGACACCGTCAAGGCCCTCACCACCCCGACGCATGCCGACGACTGCTTCAGCGTCGCTGTCCACTCCGACGGCAGCTATGGCATCGAGAAGGGGCTGATCTACAGCTTCC
>JAYUUX010000132.1:0-16200 GCA_043754645.1 Verrucomicrobiales bacterium
GTTCTCGCGTGTTTTGCTCATGCTTTGGCGGCCTTTCGGAAAAGGAAGGTGATCAGGCGCGGCGGTTTGCCGACATCGTCCGTGTGCCACCATTCCTCCAAGGCGACAAGCGGCAGACCGGCGGCCGTCGCGGCGACGAGGTAGTCGGAGACGTGGTGGGTGAAGGCCGGGATCTGGGTGGTCTGCTGGCCGCGTTGGAAATTGGCCTGCGTGCCCTGGTATTGGCGGAAGGGATGCAGCTCGGAGAGGAAGAGCTGGCCGTCCGAGGCAAGGCAGCGCGCGGCTTCGGCGAAGATGTGCGGGAGGTGCCCGATGTGTTCGAGGACGAGGTTGCCCACGACGAGATCGGCTCCGGCCGTGTCGGCGGGCCACGGCTTCGTCAGATCGGCGCGGCGGAATTCAACGTGGCTGGCGGCGACCTTCGCGCGGGCCTGGGCGAGCATTCCCTCGGAGAAATCCAGCGCGACCAGCCTGTCGCAAAGCCCGGCGAGGAAGGCGGTGTTCTTGCCGGTGCCGCAGCCGAGTTCGAGGATCGAGCGGCGGTGGAGTCCGCCCAGGCGTTTGCGGACAACCTCCGCGTCGAGGTCGCGGGTCCGGTTGACGTCGGAATCGTAGGTGGCGGACCACTCGGTGTAGGCGTGTTCGATGGACATGGGTTTCCCGGGCTGTTTGCTGGATGAACCGCACGGAAAGGTTTGCGGCACGCTTTTCCAGCCGCCAGCGGAATCCCGCAGGCCTTGATGGTTGGGTGCATCCAAACGGTCGGGGGAGACGTTGTCATTGTTGAATGGATGCTTCTTGCCCAGTCCGGGTGCAGCAGATAGACACCGACGCGTTCCCGGTGCCGATCCGCCATTCCGTGTCCAAAGGGGTTCGGCTGGCCGGCGAAGTCACGTGGCAGACGATGGAATCCATCACCAGCGAAGTTCCCGATGAAGCGCTCCTGAGCCGGATCGCCGAGGGTGATTCCGTCGCCTTCGCGTCCTTCTACGACCGCCATTCCAACCTGCTTTTCTCCATCGCCACCCATGTCCTGCGCGACGACCGCGAGGCCGAGGACGTGTTGCAGGAGTCGATGGTCGCCCTGTGGGAGCGCGCCTCAAGCTACGACCGGACGCTCGGAAAACCCGTCAGCTGGGCGATCACCCTCACGCGCAACCGCGCCATCGACCGCCTGCGCGCCCTCAAGCGCAGACAGCACGGCGCCGCTCAACCTCTTGATGAACTTGAATCCGTTCTCACGGACCCGGCCGCTTCCGCGTCCGACAGCGCCATGAGCCAGGAATCCGCCGGCCTCGTCCGCACCGCGCTCACGGCCCTGCCCGGCGAACAGCGCGCGGCCATCGAACTCGCCTTCTTCAGGGGGCTGACCCATTCGGAGATCGCCGAGCAACTCGAGGTCCCGCTCGGGACGATCAAGGCCCGGATCCGCCGCGGAATGCTCCTCCTGCGCGATGCCCTGGAGGGAAGCCTATGAACTGCGACGAACTCCAGCAATTGACCGCGATCCGCGCGCTCGGAGCGTTGGATGGGGACGACCTCGTCCGCCTGGAGAAGCGCCTCGCCGAGGATGAATTGGCGCGGATGGAACTCGCCCGGTTCTTCGACGTGGCCGCGACGCTCGCGCTGGTTTCCGTGCCGCAGCGCACCGCTCCTCCCGCGCTGCGCGGAAAGATTCTCGACCGCATCCTGCAGACCCCGCAGTCGAAGCCCGGACAACAGCCCGCGCCCGCGGACGTGCGGCCCGGCCTGCCTGACTTCAGCTTCATGCGGAGCGACGCGCCGTGGATGGATGCGCCGATGCCGGGCATTCGCCTTAAGGTTCTCTCGCTGTCGGAGCACCAGGACTACGCGATGCTGCTCGTCGAACTCGCGGCGGGAGTCGTCTATCCCGAACACGAACACGAGGGCACGGAGGACACCTACGTGCTGGGCGGCGACCTCCAGTTCGATGGCCGGGCGCTCGGGCCCGGCGATTCGTTCCATGCCGAACCGGGTTCCCACCACAAGCCGATGACGACGGTGGACGGATGCACGGCGATCTTCATCGTCCCGAGGAAAGCGTTCCTCGCGATGGCCGGCTAGTCGCCGCCGGGATTTCCGGTTCCACGATGGCCGGCCTCCGTGTTCTGCTCGCCGTGTGCCCGCAGATGCGAAAGCAACCGATCCCGTCGTCAGCCGTCTGAGCTTCCAGGCCCGCTCGGGAGGACGGGTCAAGCTGCTGCCGGGCTTCGACAAGTCGCGCCACACGCTGCCCGACGCGGTGAACAACGCCACGACCGGCTTCCTCGCCAAGCTCTGCCTGAAGGAACTGGAGGCCGATGCGGAGTCGCTCTTCCAACGCGCCCGGACCGGCTTCAACTACAAGCGCCGCGAGATCTCGCTCTCCATAACCAGTCCGACGGCCGAGTTGACCACGATCGACTTCGTTCTGGAGTTCGCCTATGCGCTCGACGAAGCGACGCCGTCCGACTGGATTCTGACACGCACGCTGCATCCGAAGTGTTCGGCGGACTTTCTCGGTCGGCCCGAATGCGACGCGCTGTTCGCCGCCACGTTCTCGTCGCTGGTCTTCACGCTGGAAAAGGGGGCGGACGTCGAAGCCGTCATCGACGCGATCGAAGCCGCCTCGGCCGATCGCGGGCTGGGCGTCGCGTATCCGTCCGACTGCGAACACTGCGACATCACGGCCGAAGACGTGGACGCCGCGATCCACTTCACGGGCGCGACGCTGGAGATGGTCTTCCCACGGAACGGCAGTCCGCGCGAACTGCTCGAAGGCTTCCTCGCGCTGCGCCACCGGTTCCGCCTCGCCGACGACGCGACGCTCGGCGTGCTGCTGGCGTGAGCCGTGATGCGGCGGCTGTTTACTGCGGATCGTGCCGGTCCACGCGTCGTGGAGAGCGGAGCCGGGCGGGTCGAACTTGACCGTCGATTCCTCGTCTCAAGCAACCCCGAAGACTTCGGCGCCGGAAAGTTCCGGACCCAGCTGCCTTACCTGTAGCGCCTCACCGGTCCAACCGCCTCCCTCTCCCGCCATGGGCCGCAACCCGGCGAAGGTCCTCAAGTCCACAGCTGCCGGTCGAGACTGCGATACTGGATCGCCTCGCCGATGTGCTCGGAGGTGATCGGGTCGCTGGCGGCGAGGTCCGCGATCGTTCGCGCCACCTTCAGGATCCGGTCGTAGGCGCGGGCGCTGAGGTTGAGATCGGTCATGGCGAACTTGAGGAGATCCATCGTCGCCGCATCAAGCTGGCAATGGGCCTTCAGTTCCTTGCTGCCCATGCGTGCGTTGCAGGTAAGGCGCGGTTTGCCGGCGAACCGTTGGAGTTGCCGGTTCCGTGACGCGATGACACGGGCACGGATGACCGAGGAGGGTTCGCCCGGTTTCGCGGACGTCATCTCCTGGAACTTCACGGCCGGCACCTCCACGTGCAGGTCGATGCGGTCGAGCAACGGACCGGAGATCCGCCCGAGGTAGTTCTGGATCTCGCGCGGGGAACTGCGCGACTCGTGCGGCATCTTGCCGTCGGGCGTCGGGTTCATCGCGGAGACGAGCATGAACTGCGACGGGAACGTCATGCTGCCCGAAGCCCGCGAGATGGTGACGCGTCCGTCTTCCAACGGCTGCCGCATCGTCTCGAGGACGTTGCGCTTGAACTCCGGCAGTTCGTCGAGGAAGAGCACGCCGTTGTTCGCAAGCGAGATCTCGCCCGGCGCGGGGTTGATGCCGCCTCCGAGCAGGCCGGCATCGCTGACGGTGTGGTGCGGCGCCCGGAACGGCCGACGGATGACGAGGGCCTGCCCCGAGTCCAGCAGGCCGGCGATGCTGTGGATCTTCGTCGTCTCCAGCGCCTCCTCCAGGGTCAGCGGCGGCAGGATGGTGGGGATGCGTTTTGCGAGCATCGACTTGCCGGTGCCGGGCGGCCCGATGAGCAGGATGTTGTGGCCGCCCGCGGCGGCGATCTCCAATGCGCGCTTCACGGATTCCTGGCCCTTCACGTCGGCGAGATCGAGTTCGTCGTCCGGCGTCTGGTTGAAGAGCGCGTCCATGTCCACGCGGGTCGGCGCGATCTCGAGCGTGCCTTCGAGAAACGTCGCGGCCTCGCGGAGATTGCGCACGGGAATCACTTCGAGTCCCGCGACCACGGCCGCCTCCGCCGCGTTCTCCGCCGGGACCATCACGCCGCGAAGGCCGCCCGCCTTTGCGGCCAGGGCGATCGGCAGCACGCCCTTCACCGGCCGCACGGCACCGGTCAGCGCGAGTTCGCCGACGATCGCGTAGTCGCCCAACCGGGTCGCGTTGATCTGTTCGCTCGCGGCCAGCATGCCGAGCGCGATGGGCAGGTCGAAGCTCGGGCCCTCCTTCTTCACGTCCGCCGGCGCGAGGTTGATCGTCGTGCGGCCCATCGGGAACTTGTAGCCGCTGTTGGCCAGCGCGGTGGAAGTGCGGTCGCGGGATTCGCGGACGGCCGCGTCGGGCAGGCCGACGATGACGATCAGCGTGTCGCCCCAGCCGGCGTTGACCTCAACCTCGACGGGGAACGCCTCGATGCCCTGGACGGATGCGGAGCGGACCTGGGAAAGCACGCGCGAAGGTTGGGAAAGGACGGCCTGTGGGCGCAACTGGTATTGTTGGGTGCAGGAGTCCAACTCGTCCTCCTTCTCGTTCTCCTCCTCGTTCTCCTCCTCCACAGCCAGGAAGCGCGTGTCCAAGGAATCGAGGTCGAGCGCGAGAACGAGGACGAGAAACGAGAACGAGGCGCTGGCGAATACCCGGGGCTACTTCCAAGCCGCCCTCCTTGATAGGACCACACGCTGGCCCGTAGGTTGTGCGTCATGGTTTCCCGGCTCACGGCTTGGCTCTGCGGCGACGCTCTTCCGTCGAGCATCCGGCTTGTGGCCGTGGGTTCCATCGCCCTGCTCGCGGCGGTGGGCATGCTTTGGGCGATGCCCGATCCAATGACGGCGCGGGCGGGGGCTCTGGCGGTTTTCTGCCTCGTGCTTTGGCTTGGGGAGATCGTCCGGCCTTGGGTGCCGACGCTCCTGCTGCTTCTGCTGACTCCGCTGGGGCTGGGCGACCTCAAGGCGTCCTTCGGCTGGGTTCCGGTGATGAAGTGGCTCCTCGAACCGGTCCTCGCCCTCTTCCTCGGCGGCTTCGCGCTGGGGCTCGCCGCCACGCGTTTCAAACTCGACGCCGCCGTGGCCCGGCTGACGTTGCGAGGGTCGCGCGGAAGCCAGACCGGCCTGCTCGTCCTCACCTCGGCGGCGACGGCGGGGCTTTCCATGTGGATGTCGAACGTGGCCGCCGCCGCGATGATGTTCGGGGCTCTCCGGCCGTTGCTCGCGAACATGGCGCCGGAAGCTCCTTTGCGGCGGTCGCTTCTCCTCGGTGTGGCGATGGGCGCGAACTTCGGCGGCATCGCCACGCCCATCGGCACCGGTCCGAACGGGCTCGCCCTGGCCGCGCTGGAGCAGACGCATCCGGTCAGCTTCCTTCATTGGATGGGCTTTGCGCTGCCGCTCTCGCTGCTGATGACGGCGCTGGCGGTGGCGCTTCTCGCGTGGAGCGGCCGGACGCGGGGAACGGTGTCGTTCGAGATTCCGAAGGCGCCGCCTCTTGGTGGACGCAGCAAGGTGCTGCTGGCGATTTTCGCCGTGACCATCGGGCTGTGGCTGACGGAACCGCTCCACGGTGTCCGCGCGTGGCAGATCGCGCTCGGAGCCTTCGCCGTGCTGTTCGCCACGCGGCTTCTGCGGTTGAAGGACCTTCCGGAGATCGACTGGTCGACGCTGCTGCTCGTCGCGGGCGGAATCTGTCTGGGCCGGCTGCTGGAGCAATCGGGCTTCGTCCAGCAGGTCTCCGGACTCGTGCCCTGGAGCCAGTTTCCCGGGCCGATGCGGCTGGCGATCGTCTGCTTCGCCAGCGCGGTGCTGTCGGCCCTGATGAGCAATACGGCGTCGACCGCGATGCTGATTCCGCTGGCGACTTCGTTTGATCCGTCGCCAGCCACGCCCGTGCTCATCGCATTGTCCGCGTCGATGGGCGTTCCCTTCATCGTGAGCACGCCGGCCAACGCCATGGCCTTCGGCGAAGGCGGGCTGAAGACGAAGGACCTCCTGCTGCCGGGACTGGTTCTGATGTTCGTCGGTGTGGTGCTGGTCGCCTTCACCGGGCCGAAGATTCTGGACTGGCTGGGTGTGCCGTGAGGTGGCGACCGCGCCGGCGGCGCATCCGGAAATTTGCCGGTGGCGCAAGCCACCGGAAAACGGCCAAGGAAGACTAGCCCTGAAAGCGCTGTGGACGCTTCGACTCCGTCATCCCCCGCCCCTTCAGGGCGGCTGGTTGGTCGGGTTCCAACCGGTGGCTCGCGCCACCGGCTAATCTCTTAATGGCCCTCCGGGCCTTTATTCACTGGCTGGGAAACGCCACAGCTGAAGGCGAGAAGGAACCCGAGTGTGAGGGCTCCGTTCAAGATCAGGAGTTCGCTGCCGAATGCGTAGCCGGCAAACCACTCCTTCGAATTGAAGTCCAGCATCCAGCAGATGAGCGGACACACCAGACAGGTCGCCACGATGAGCGCCTGGGGCACACGGCGGCGAAAGAAGAGCGCGTAGGCGAAGAGCCCGAGGATCGGGCCGTAGG
This sequence comes from Verrucomicrobiales bacterium, assembly GCA_043754645.1. Classification (GTDB taxonomy): domain Bacteria; phylum Verrucomicrobiota; class Verrucomicrobiia; order Limisphaerales; family CANJSG01; genus CANJSG01. The sequence goes on from JAYUUX010000132.1 coordinate 6,647, forward strand.
TGTAGTTGGCGAACTTCAGGATGATCGAGATCACGGGCAGATCCGCGAGGGCCTTGATGCCGAGGATGACCAACAGCAGCGCGACGGCGAAACAGAGATGCATCTTGTGCCGCAGCCGGGTCTTCTGCGCATCGCTCAAACGCGTGTCTCCATCCATGCCGAGGATGTCGATGCAGAAGGACGTGGTCAGCGTGGTCAGCACGGAGTCCGCGCTGGAGAAGGTCGCGGCCGTCAGTCCGAGCACAAAGACAATGGCGGCGGCCATGCCCAGGTGCTGGAGGGCGAGCATCGGAAAGAGGTGGTCGGTCTTCGACGGGATGGCGATGCCCTTGACCCGCGCATACTCGAAGAGCAACGCGCCGAGGGCGAGGAAGAGCAGGTTCACTCCGACGACGACGATGGAGAACCAGTTGATGTTCTTCTGCGCCTCGCCGAGCGAACGGCAGCTCAGGTTCTTCTGCATCATGTTCTGGTCGAGACCGGTCATGCAGATGGCCACGAAGGCGCCGCCGAAGAACTGCTTCCAGAAGTTGTTCGCCGGTTTCCAGTCCCAGAAGAAGGTCTTCGAGAGCTCGCTCGACTTCACCATGTCGAAGATGCCGCCGAGGCCGAGCCCGAGTTCCCGCCCGATGAAGTAGACCGACAACGCCACGCCGAGCAGGAGGAAGCTGGACTGGAAGGTGTCGGTCCAGACAAGCGTCTTGATGCCGCCCTTGTAGGTGTAGGCGAGAATCAGCGCGATGACGATGGAGACGCTGACCGCGAAGTGGATGCCGATCGCGTCGAAGACGAAGAGCTGGAGAACCGTCACCGCCAGATACAGACGGGCCGCGGCGCCGAAGAGCCGGGAAAGCAGGAAGAAGATCGACCCCATCTTCTGCCCGGCCGGACCGAGGCGTTCATGGAGGAAGCTGTAGATCGACGTCAGGTTCATCCGGTAGTAGACCGGCAAGAGGACGAACGAGATCACGAGGTAGCCGGCCACGTAGCCGAACACGAGCTGGAGGTAGGAGAACTGCGCCGTGCGCACCTGTCCCGGCACGGAGATGAACGTCACGCCGGAGAGCGAATCACCGATCAGGCCGAAGGCCACCGCATACCAGGGCGACGACTTGTTCCCGAGGAAGTAGCCCGCGTTGTCCGCCCCGCGGCTCGTCCACCAGGCGATCCCGAGCAGGCACGCGAAGTAGGCCGCGATGCACGACAGGACGATGATGGGCGTCTTCTCGGGCGACATGAGGCAGTCAGGAGATCGTCAGCAGCGGCCTGCCGGGCGCGTCGATCAGCTTGTTCACGGCGGCGGGAACTTCGGCGACGGCGCGGTGCAGGATCTCGTCGCAGGCGGCCGGCTTGAGCGCATGCCGGTGTTGGATGGCGGCCACAAATCCACCCAGCGTCCTCTCGGCGTAGTGGACCAGTCCCTGGCGCAACGGCAGGGAATACAGGCCGAGGGTCATGCCGAAGACGAGCGTGTGCCAGTTGTGGACGAGCCCCTCGTCCGATGCGGCGAGGTAACGTTGGACCACCCGGCTGTGTTTCACCGGCCGCAGCCGCCGGATCTGCGAACGCCCGACGCGCCGGCTGGCGGCCGCGAAATCCTTGAGCCGCGCGTCGCGGGCGAGCTCTCCATCGAAGGCGATCAGCTCGCGGCCTTCGTTCCGTTGCGTGTGTCCATGGGCGCGGAGAATCGCGGGAAGCTCGACGGGCACGAGGATCTCCGTCTGGAAGCGGGCAAGAAAACCGGCCAGCGCTTCGGCGGTTTCGAGGCGTTCCCGCCAGATCGTTCCGGGAACCGCCACCCCCGACTCCCCGGGGCCGCCAGGCCCAAGGGCGGCGATCAGCGACGGATATTCACCGAGAAGCTCGGCGGCTTCGACCAATGTGGCGGGCTGCGTCATCGTGTTGCACCGGCTTCGAGCCGGAGCGGTGAAACTTATGCAGCGACGGGGGACCGTCGAGGTCGAATCCCATCGGACGATGGGCCGAAGGGGCCGCGCGCCGGCCCCGAAATCGTCCCGGAATGGATTCCCTGTTGCACCGCCCCGGCCGCGCCCGATACTCCCCAAAACGCGAGATGAACGAGTGGCACATCCAATCCCGGTCCCACAGCTGCCAGATTTCTGGGAAGCACTTCGCCGACAAGGAAGCGTATTACACGCTCCTCTTCGAGGAACGCTCCGAGCTCCGGCGCATCGACGTGTGTGAAGCCGTCTGGCGCGAACGTTACGGCAACAACGCCGCGGGTGCCGGAGGCTACGTGTCCCATTGGAAGGGCGTCTACGAGGCGCCGCCCGCCGCGCCGCCTGATCCGATCCAGAAGGACACCGCCGAGGACCTCCTGCGGAAGCTGATCGAGCGCAATGCGCCGGAGTTCGGGGCCGTCTGCTACATCCTCGCCGTGATGCTGGAACGCAAACGCCTGCTCCGCGTGAAGTCGCAGCTCCGGCGGGATGGGCAACGGATCTTCATCTACGAGCAGCCCAAGTCCGGGGATCTCTTCACCATCACCGACCCCGATCTCCAACTCGACCAGCTCGACGCGGTGCAACACCAGGTCGCCGACCTGTTGGAACACGGGCTCCCCTCGGAGGAAGAGGGCCAACCGCGGGAAGATCCCTTCGAACCGCCCGTCGATCGCGCGGCCGAAGCGGCCCTGATGCCCGAACTGGCCGAGCCCGTTCCGGCCTGAGCATGGGGTAGGGCGGGCAGTCCTCTGCCCACCGCCGGACTCCTGACGCATCGGGAACGCCGGGCGATCCCACGGCGCGCACGGAGTGACGCGCCCTACCTTGATCTGAATCGCCTTCGGTCACTTTCCCGAAGCGGCCAGAAGCTTCTCCACCTTTTCCAGCAAGTTGGCGCGGGCATTCCTGTCGGCCACGCGGCCGTCTTTTCCGAGGAGCCATTTTTCCGGGAGCGACCGCACTCCGTATTTTTCCGCCACGGCATTGTTCAGGCCTTCACCGTCCCAGAACTGCGACCAGGGGATCTTCTCCTTCGCAACGAAGCCGTCGCCTTCGGTCTTCTCCTGGTTGTAGATGACCCCGATGACCTCGAAGCCCCGTTCATGGAAGCGCTCGTAGGCTTTCCGGACGGTCTTCATCTCAGAGACACACACGTCGTGCCATGTCGCCCAGAAGTCGATCAACACGACCTTGCCCCGCAGCTTCGCCAGATCGATTTCACGGCCGTCGAGAGCGGTGAATTTCAGTTCCAGAGGACGCGCCAGCAGCTCCTCGCGATCCAGCGCTTCCCTCGCCTTCGCGCGCACGGCGCCGCTGAGATCGACGCGTCCGAGGATCTCTTCCGCGACGGCCTTCGCCCGGCCAACCGGTTCCGCCCATTCGAACCACCTTTCGTAGGCGGCCAGCTCCGTCGGGAACTCCGCCGCCAGCTTTCTGCCCGCGTCGACGACGGCATCCGCCTTCGCGAATGACAGGCCTGCAATGTCGACCGGGTCCTGCAGATCGACCTGCAGATGGACCCGGTGCTGGGCGAGTTCATCGGCCAGCTCCAACCGGGCGCGCGGGTCGGAGCCAGCCCGCGCCCGGGCGGAGTCCAACCGCTGCAGGAACCGACCGTCGGCATTCGCGGAGCCGTAGCCGGCCGCCAGCGAAAGATAGGCGCGTTCCGTCCGTTGGGCATTCGCGGCGTTCTCGTCGCCGGGCGCTTTCTCGTGGAAGGCCCGGAACGCCGCCGCCCGGCTGAGCGCTTCGTCAACCGCCAGGGAACGGGCATTTGTCTCACCGGTCCGGGCGAGTCGCCGGACGAAGTCGACGTCGATCTTGGACGAGAGCTTGGCCCACTCACCGGGCGCCGATTCCGCTGCGGAGAGCGCGAGCGCGGAGATGAGCAGCAGGAAAAGCGGGAGCGGTTTCATGGGGGATCTTCGTTGGATTGAATCAAGCCCGGGCCGGCCCGGCTACTCCAGTCGCCGGATCTCTTCATCGGTGCGCAGTTGCGCGAGGAGAGCTGCCACCGGCTTCCGCGTGCCTGGCCAGACCAGTTCCGGCGCGATCTCGGCCAGCGGCCGAAGCACGAACTGGCGCTTGGCCGCGCGCGGATGCGGCAGCGTGAGCGACGGCGTCGACCGCGTTTCGCCCCCCCATGCGATGATGTCCAGGTCCAACGGCCTGGGCTCATTCATAACCTTCTTCGGACGCCGGCCGAACTCGCGTTCGAGCTCCTGGAGTTTGCCCAGCAGCGACTCGGGTGTTTCGCCGGCCACCGGTGTCAACGCCACCACCGCATTGACGAACGGCGGCGAACCGGGCGGGCAATCCACGGGTGAAGTGCTCCAGAACGACGAGCGCCGGACCCGCCCCGCCGACAACGCCTCCAGCCGCTCCATGGCCTCCGCCAGGATCGACGTGGAGTCACCGAGATTGGAGCCCAACGCCACGAACACGGAATACGGAGTCGCGATATCCTGCACCAGGTGACCTTCGCTTCGACGACGGAAGATTTCCACTGGAGGATTGAACGCCGCCGCCCGACCAAGGTCTTGAATCGCGCAACGGAGACACAATTTCCGGCCGCATGAGGGTGCGGTTGGTTGGGTAGGGGACAGGGGCCCGGAGGCTGGCAACAACCTCCGGGCTTCTCATTGTCCAAGTCCGGTCCCCCAGCCGACCAAAAAAGATTTGAGTGCGGGGGGCCTGTTCCCGGTCCATACTCCCGACCGTTGACCGTCTTCATCCACACAACATGAAATCGATCCTTACACTTACCGCCTCAGCCCTGATCCTTGGATTCACTTCGGTCCAAGCTGCGGACAAGAAAGCCGAAGCCAAGGCAAAGCCCTACAAACTCGATGTCTGCATCGTCTCCGACGAGAAGCTCGGCGAAATGGGCAAACCCGTGGTCTTCGAACACAAAGGCCAGGAGTTCCAACTCTGCTGCAAATCCTGCCGCAAGGACTTCGACAAGGAACCGGCCAAGTTCGCCAAGAAGCTCACCGAGGCCGAAGCCAAGGCCAAGAAGTAATCTCCGATCGGCTTCCGCCGATCCACACAATGTCATGAAACACGCCGTCACCATCATCTTCAGCCTGCTGCTGGTGCTCGGTGACGGCGTGTTTGCGCGTTCCGTTCCCGCGTCCGCCAGCCCGTCCGCGGACCATGCCTGCGGCATGTCCGAGAAAAAGCCCTGTGCCCGGTGCGCCTGCTGCGTGGCTCCGGCCGGTGGCAGCTCCACGCCCGCCCGTGAATCCAGCCCGGCCCCGTCCGGCACCGAACGCCTGCAGATCCCTGCGAGCGCCTTGACCGTCCTCTACGAGCTGTCGCCCGACAGTCCGTGCCTCTCCCCCTCGGCGCTGACCGCGCCCTCTTCCAGTCAGCCGGTGCCGCTCTTCCTGCGCCACTGTCTGCTCCTCATCTGAGAACAGGCCCGCACGCCTGAAGTGTCTCCGCGTCGTCCGCTGAAACCCTTCACCGTGCCCAAGTCGTCCCGCCGAACCCGTTCGGCGGTCCCGTTCCCTGACTTGTCCCTTGGCCGGAGAACCCCGGCCGTCTGTTCCCATGAAATTTCCGATCCTGTTCCCGTGCGCCGCTCAACTTCGGCGTTCAATGCTGGTTGTTGGTTGTTCGTTGTTCGCCTTCTCGGCTTCAGCGCAGTCCTCAACCAACGTCCTCAAGCTCACTCCCGCCGTCCTCGGTTCCTTCGTCGAGGAACTTCGGACCAATTCACCGGCGCTCAAGGCCGCTGAAGCCCGACGCACCGTGGCCGAAGCCCGGACGGCGGGTGTTCGTTCGTGGGCTGATCCGGAGGTTTCCATCGCCACGTCACTGACGAGTCGGATGCGGCGGGAAGACGATGGCGATCTCGTCTACGGCGTTTCCCAATCCCTGCCGCTCTGGGGCAGACCGACGGCGCAACGTAAAGCGGCCGAAGCCGCCACAAGGACCGCCGGTGCGGAATGGGATTTCCGCTTCCAACAACTGCGCCTCGACCTCGTCCGCCAGTTTCTCCGCACCGCCTTTGCCGATCGCGCCGCCGCCATCACGGCCGAAGACCTCACGTGGCTCGATTCACTGGTCGACCTGACGCGGCAACGCATCGCCACCGGCGACAGCTCTGCGGCAGCAGTCCTGCGGCTGGAGAACGAACGGGATCTCCAGCTGACGAAGCTGGCTTCGGAGAAGGAGCTGGCCCGCCAGGCGCGTTCCGAACTCAACCGCTTTCTCGGTCGGACGAACACGGCGACTTGGCCGAGCCTGGAACTCCCGGATCTCGGTCCCGAGGTGCGCTTCAACGACCGCTTCCGCCAACTGACGCTGCGAAACGAAGCGCGCCTCAAGCTCCTCCGGCGCGAGGCGGAAACCGCCGAGTCGGGCATCGACGTGGCCAAGCGCGCCACACGGCCCGACGTGAAGGTCTTCGGCGAACTCCGCCAATACTCCGGCAGCGGCGAAGCCCGCGAGGGCATGATCGGTGTGGCCTTGTCCGTGCCGTGGTTCAACCGCAGCGGTTACCGCGCCGACATAGCCCGCGCCGAAGCCGAGGCGAATGCCGCCCGACACGACGCGGCCGACTACGAGCGGTTCGTCCCGGTGGAAGCGCAACGGGTGGCCACGTTGGCCGGCAACGCGCGACGTGAGGCCATCGCCTACCGCGACCGCATTCTCCCGAGAACGACCGAGATGCTCGACGCCACACGCGGCAACTGGCTCGCCGGCCGCGCCGAGCTGATGGCGCTCTTCGACATCCGCCGCCAACGGCTCGACGCCCAGCGCATGCTGGCCAACGCCACCGCCGAGCAATGGCAGATGCTCGCCGAGATCACGCTCTGCTGCGGCTTGGCCGACCTCGAAGCCATCGAAGCCCTGAACGACCCGCTGCCGGATGCCGGATTCCAGAAACCGGATGCTGGCTCCAAACCCTGATCCTTTACGACCCATGAAACGTTTCTTCCTTTCCCTGACCGTCATCGCCCTCGCCGTCCTCGGAGGTTGGTTTCTCCGCAGCATCTGGCATCCGGAATCCGGAATCCGGAATCAGTCCGCCTCCTCCTCTGAGCGCGCGCCGCTCTTCTACCAGTCGTCGATGCATCCGTGGATCAAGTCGGACAAGCCCGGCAAATGCACCATCTGCGGCATGGACCTCTCGCCGGTCTACGAGGGCGACAAGGCTTTGGCCGGTGCCGGTGCGGGAGTCGTTTCGCTCGGCTCAAATTCCGTCCAGGCCATCCATGTGACCACGGCGGAAGCGGCCCGGCGTCCGCTCCAGAGAACGCTCCGTTTCGCCGGAACCATCGACGACGACGACACCCGGCATCGCATTCTGTCAGCCTACGTCGATGCCCGCATCGAACGGCTGCACGTGACCTTCCAGGGCGCGGAAGTCGTCGAAGGCCAGCCGCTCGCGACGCTCTACAGCCCGGCCCTGCTCAACGCGGCCCGCGACTACCTCGCCTTCCTGAAATTCTCGGACACGAAGTCCGCCGGCAATTCCATCGGAGCCGCCGCCGCAAGGTTGAAGGCGCTTGGGTTGACCGCAGAACAGGTCATCCGGCTGCCGCAGACGTTCTCCGAAACCAACCTGTTCTTCGAGATCCTCTCGCCGATGACGGGCACCGTCGTGCTGAAGGAAGTCTACGAAGGCCAAACGGTGAAAGAGGGCGACCGTCTGTTCGAGCTGGCCGACTTCTCGACCATGTGGCTGAAGTTCGACGCCTACGAACGCGACCTCTCGTGGCTCTCGGTCGGGCAGCCCGTCGAGGTCCGGTCCGACGCGTTGTCCGGCCGGATGTTCGCGGGAAAGATCGCCTTCATCGATCCGAACTTCGACGAGAAGACCCGAGCCACCAAGGTCCGCGTCGAGATCCCGAACCCGCTCGTCGGGACGAACGGCGTCCGTCGTCGCGAGATCAGCCACCGGCTGTTCGCCGAAGCCCACGTCTCGGCGACAACGCCGGACGCGCTGACCATCCCGCGTCGTGCCGTCCTGAATCCGGGCGGTCAGACCTTGGTCTACGTGGAGCAGGCGGCGGGCAGTTACGAACGGCGCGCGCTGACGCTCGGGCGGATCGGCGACGACTTCGTCGAGGTGCTGGAAGGACTGGCCGCCGGCGAACGCGTCGTGGCCACGGGCAATCTGCTGATCGACGCCCAGGCCCAGTTGGACGGAAGCGCCGGCCCATCGGATTCCGGCCAGGCGACGATCACGCAGGCCGCACCGTTGAACTCCGAGCAGCGACAGGCGTTGGAGAAAGTCTTCGCCCTCGCCTCCGAACTGGCGGCGGCGCTGGCGGCCGATGATCTGAAGGCCCTGCAAGACCGCAGCATGGGTTTGCACAGCATCGTTCCCGCCGCGGCGGAGAAACTCGCCGGAGCCGCCGGTTGGTCGACGCACATGGACGCCGCCAACAACGCCGCCCACTTCCCTGCGCCCAAGGACCTGGCCGCCGCCCGCGCGCGTTTCCATGCGTTTGTCACGCCCGTTGTCGAGCTGGCCAAGCTCGCCAAAGCCAACGGCGAGAAAGCAGCGCCTCGGATCTTCCAATGCCCCATGACGAAGAAGTCGTTTCCTGACGCTCCGGCCAAGGCCTTCTGGCTCCAACTCGGCGAGGGCGGCATCCGCAATCCCTACTTCGGCGCCGAGATGCTCGACTGCGGAACGGAGGTGAAGCCGTGATCGCCCGCATCATCCAGTGGTCGCTGCACAACCGCTTCCTCGTCGTCTGCGCGACGCTCATCCTCGTCGCCTGGGGCGTGAAGGCGCTGCGTTCCACGCCCATCGACGCCATCCCGGACCTCAGCGAAAACCAGGTCATCGTCTTCGCCGACTGGCCGGGCCGCAGTCCGCAGGAGGTCGAGGACCAGGTGACCTATCCGCTCTCGGTCAATCTCCAGGGCCTCGCCGGCGTGAAGACGGTCCGGGCGAACTCCATGTTCGGCTTCTCCCTCGTGACGGTGATTTTCGAGGACAAGATCGACAACTACTTCGCCCGGTCGCGCGTGCTGGAGCGGTTGAACTACCTCGGCAATCTCATGCCCGCCGGCGTCACGCCGTTGCTCGGACCCGATGCCACCGGCCTCGGCTGGATCTACCAATACCACCTCGCAGTTGATCCGAAGGCTTCGCCCAATGGCGGCTACGACCTCGGGCAGCTCCGTTCGTTGCAGGACTACTTCGTCCGTTACCAGCTCCAGAGCGTGCCCGGCGTGGCGGAAGTCGCCAGCGTCGGCGGCTTCGTGAAGCAGTATCAGATCGAGGTTTCGTCCGCGAAGCTGCGCGCCGCCGGAGTCTCGCTTCAGCAGGTGATGGAGGCTGTCGGCCAGGCCAACCTCAACGTGGGCGGCAAGGTCATCGAGGAAAACGGCATGGAGTTCGTCGTGCGCGGCGTCGGCCTCATCACCAACGCCGCCCAACTGGAACTCACCGTCCTCGCCGAGAAGAACAACACGCCGATCTACCTGCGTGACGTGGCCAGCATCGAGATCGGCGGAGACTTCCGGCGCGGCGCGCTCGACATCGACGGGCATGAAGCGGTCGGCGGCATCGTCGTCATGCGCACGGGCGAGAACGCCCAGCAGGTGATCGAAGCGGTGAAG
>JAYUUX010000133.1:0-2025 GCA_043754645.1 Verrucomicrobiales bacterium
GGCAAGGTGACCAAGAAGCTGAAGCACATCTGCTGGGACGGCTGCATGTTCCCCAACGACGTCCTCGGCAAGCAGGAGACGTGGAACAACATCCTCGCCGCCATGATCCAGGTCCGCGAGAACCACGGGTGGTTCCAGAAGGGTTAGCCACGAAAAGGCAAAGAAGACACAAAGGAGAAATGACCACGCATATCATGCAGCTTTGTGACATCGATCCGCCCATCGCCTCTTCGGCCCCGCTAGGGGCCACCTGTTTATAGATTCGAATCGCCGAAACGATCCCCAAGCCCCGTAGGGGCGACCTGTCGAATGGCCAACACCTACACCCAGATCTATCTGCAAGTCGTGTTCGCCGCCCAAGGCCGGGCCTCGGTCATCCCCAATGCCCACAAAGAAGAGCTGCACAAATTCATCACCGGCGTTGTGACCAATCGCGGCCAGAAACTCATTGCGATCAACTCCATGCCGGACCATGTCCACCTGCTCGTCGGCTTGAAGCCCGATTGCGCGCTCTCGGATTTGGTCCGCGACGTGAAGGCGGCTTCGTCGAAGCTGATCAACGAGCGCGATTGGGTGGCGGGTCGCTTCGCGTGGCAGGAAGGCTTCGGTGCCTTCTCCTATTCCCATTCCCAGCTCGACGATGTCATCCGCTACATCGCCAATCAGGAACTGCACCACGCCAAGAAGACCTTCGCCGAGGAGTATCGGGAGTTCCTCGAACGCTTCGGCGTGGACTTCGATCCACGCTACGTGTTCAAGCCTGTCGAAGACGGGCCGCCCCTGACGGGGCTTGAGCCAGCTTCAACGGACAGTTCTATAAACAGGACGGCCCTACGGGCCTAGACGGGCGACCTCAGCTTTCACCTCCAGTCACCAACACTTCATCCTATGGCAAAGAAACAACTCCGCATCGGTCTCATCGGCTACAGCTTCATGGGCCGCGCCCACAGCAACGCCTTCCACCAGGTCAACCACTTCTTCCCGTCCTCCTACGAGGTCGTGCCGCAGGCCGTCTGCGGCCGCGACGCCGCCAAGGTCCAGGAGTTCGCGGACAAGTGGGGCTACAAGTCCATAGAGACCGACTGGCGCAAGCTCATCGAGCGCGACGACATCGACGTCATCGACATCGCCACGCCGAACAACATGCACGCCGAGCAGGCCATTGCCGCCGCCAAGGCCGGCAAGATGATCCTTTGCGAGAAACCGCTCGGCCTGAACTCCAAGGAAGCCGAGAAGATGCTCAAGGCCATTGAGAAGGCCGGTGTGCCCAACATGGTCTGGTATAACTACCGCCGCTGCCCGGCCGTCGTGCTCGCCAAGCAGCTCATCGACTCCGGCAAACTTGGCCGCATCTTCCACTACCGCGCGAACTTTCTCCAGGACTGGACCATCAACGCCGACCTCCCGCAGGGCGGCACCGGCCTCTGGCGGCTCGACGCCAAGGTAGCCGGCTCCGGCGTCACGGGCGATCTCCTCGCGCACTGCATCGACACCGCCATGTGGCTCAACGGCGGCATCAAGGACGTGAGCGCGATGACCGAGACCTTCATCAAGGAGCGCAAACACAACCTCACCGGCAAAGTCCAGAAGGTCAGCATCGACGACGCGTGCCTCTTCCATTGCCACTTCAACAACGGCTCCCTCGGCCTCTTTGAATCCACCCGCTACGCTCGTGGCCACAAGGCGCTCTACACCTTTGAGGTCAACGGCGCGAACATGTCCCTCAAGTGGGACCTGCACGACCTGCACCGCCTCCAGATCTTCGACTACAGCGACGAAGGTCCCGAGCGCGGCTGGAAGAGCGTCCATGTCTCCGACGGTGACCATCCCTATTGCGGCAACTGGTGGGTGCCCGGCCTCCAGCTCGGCTACGAACACAGCTTCATCCACGCGATGGTCGAGTTCGTCCGCGGGCTCGAAAGCGGCAAGGGCTGCAAGCCCGATTTCAAGGACGGCCTCGCCACCGACTACGTCGTCGACGCCGTCCTCGCCTCCGCCAAGTCCAAGAAGTGGGCCAAGGTAAAA
>JAYUUX010000134.1:0-7035 GCA_043754645.1 Verrucomicrobiales bacterium
CGCCGATCCTCTCGGGCCGCGAGTTCCGGGAAGAGGACGACAAGTCCGCGCCGTCGCGGATCGTGGTCAACCAGATTGCGGCCGAAAGGCTGTTCCCCAACCGCGACCCCGTCGGACTCAAAGTCACAATCTGGGGCCGCGAGTGCGAGATCATCGGTGTCGCGGCGGCGGGCAAATACCTTTCGCTGGGGGAACCACCGACCTACGCGGTCTGGGTGCCCGCAGCGCAATGGGGCGGGGCCGACCTCACCGCCGTCATCCGCACGGACGGCGATCCACGACTGGCCGAACGGCTGGTTGCGGAGGAACTCAAGCGGATCGCGCCGTCGGTGGATGCCTTCGCAGGTCAAACCCTCGCAAACTACATCAGCCCTTCCTTCATGCTGCCGCGCATAGCCGCGATGTTGATGACAGGCCTGGGAGTCCTGGCTCTCGTCCTGTCGCTGATGGGCATCTATGGGATCATGTCGTTCCAGGTGCATCGCAGACGCCGCGAAATGGGCATCCGGCTCGCGCTAGGAGCCGGACGCGGCGCGGTGCTCGGACTGATGCTCTCCCAGGCCGCATGGCTTACCGGTGCCGGGCTGGTCCTTGGATTGATCGGGGCCTACGCGACCACGCGAATGCTGGGCACGGTCCTCGTCGGCGTCGAAGCCCTGGATCCGATGGCGTTTGTCGGCACCACCATTCTGCTCGCCTCGGCATCGCTGGTCGCCTGCTGGTTCCCGGCGCGTCGTGCCGCGCATGTGGACCCAATGACCGCGCTGAGAAGCGAATGAACAGGCCACAAGCCCGAAACCCTAAGGACAAAGGCGGAATGAAATCCCAATCCAGAATCTCGAACGGCGCGCCGGAACAAAACACGTCCCTCCTTCAAGCCTTCGGGCTTCGTCCTTCATTCGACCTTTGTCCTTCTGACTTCGGAATTCCAGTCCCATGAACGACCTCAGGTTCGCCGTTCGCCAGTTGCTGAAGAACCCCGGATTCACCGCCGTGGCCGTGCTCACGCTCGCGCTCGGCATCGGCGCGACGACCGCAATCACCAGCGTGGTTAGAACGGTGCTGTTCGATCCGGTGCCGATGCCCCACTCGGATCGGCTCGTCGTCCTCAAGGCCAAGGACCGCAAACACGGCTCGACCAGGCCGGGGCTCAACCCGGTCGCCGCACGGGACGCAGAGGCGGCCACCAATCTGTTTCGCCGAACCGCCTTCTGGGAGCTGGATTCATTGACGCTGGAAGGTGGCGCCTTTCCGCAAACCCTCGGCGGTGCCCGGGTAAGCCAAGGGTTTTTCGGCATGTTCTCCGTCCCGCCGCTGCTGGGCCGGTTGCCTTCGGTCGAGGAAGCGGCACTGGGAGGGGCGCCCGTGCTGGTGCTGTCGCATTCGCTGTGGCGAAACGTTTTCGGAGGCGATCCGTCCGTCGTCGGCCGCAGCGTGCGCTTCAAGCAGGCGACCGCGACGGTGATCGGCGTGATGCCGGCGCACTTCATGTTTCCGAGCCAGGCCGGCTACTGGCAGGCTTGGTCCGGGCCTGACGCGGTGGCGGGCGAGGTGGTGGACACGTCGAATGGCATGGAACCGAAATCATTCCCCAACATCGGCGTGATCGCAGAACTGCAGGCCGGCGCAAGCGAAGCACAGGCGCGGGCGTTCCTGGAGGTCGTCCAAGCGAGGCAAGCGCGGACGGACAAGTTGCAGACGCAGTTCGCTTTCATCCCGGAACGCCTGCGCGACAGCTTCGCCAAGCCCGAACTGAGACGAACCCTTTGGGCGCTGACCGCCGCCACAGTGCTCGTCTTGCTGATCGCCTCGGCCAACCTCGCCAATCTCCAGCTCGCGCGCACGGAGACGCGACAGCAGGAACTGGCCGTCCGGTCCGCGCTCGGTGCGGGTCGGGCGAGGTTGTTCCGCCAGTTGCTGGGGGAAAGCCTGCTGCTCGCGATCGTGGGCGGTGCCGCCGGGATGCTCGTGACCCTGTTGGGGCTGGACGTGCTGACGAAGCTCCTGCCCCCGGAACTCCCGCGCCTCCGGGCCATCGAGCTCGACGGCCAGGTGCTGGCGTATGCCTCCCTCGTGACGCTGGCAACGGGCATCCTGTTCGGAGTGGCTCCCGCCTGGCGGGGCGGGGGGATCGACATCGGAGCGACCTTGAAGCTGGGTTCCGGGAGCTCCACCGGTGGAAGACAGCGCGCGAGGTTCACCCGCGGTTTGATCGTCGGCCAGATCGCGCTGGTGCTCGTGCTGCTTTCCGGCGCAGGGCTGCTGGTGCGCAGCGTGGACAAACTGCTCAGCGTCGATGTGGGGTTCGATGCGCGCGGCGTCGTGAAGTTGTATCCGCCGATCGATTTCGAGGTGGTCAACCGGTTCCTCGGCTCGGCGCAAGGGACGAAGGACGCCGAGGCCTACGTGGACGGATTCCATCGAGACCTGCGAGAGCGTCTCGCCGCATTGCCCGGAGTCGAAGCCGTCGGCATCGCCCAACCGAGGAGCGGCAACGTCAAGGTCGCTTCCGTCGCCGGAGGGGCATCCGTTGAAATCGGAGAATACCGCGTCGGCATCGGGTCAGCCGATCCGCTCCAAGCCCTGCGCGCCCGCTTGAGGCACGGCCATTGGCTGGTCCCGGGCGACGGCGAAAACGGCCGCGAGCGAGTGCTGCTCAACGAGACGGCGGCGCACCGCCTTTTTCCGGGCCAGTCCGCTGCGGGGAAGCGCCTGTGGATCCAAGCCGCCCAGGAAGAGGGAGTCGTGGAAGTGGCGGGCGTCGTCGCCGATCTCCGGGAGAACACCTACGACGAGACCCCGGGGCCGACGGTTTTCCGGGCCACGCCAATGGGCTTTCTCGGCAGTGCGCGCTCCCTCGTGATCCGGACGGACCTTCACCCCACGACGCTGCGACCCCTGATCGAGCGCGAGCTCCGGGCCGTCGGTGCGGCCGCCAGGCAGCCCCGTCTGCAGTTCATGGAAGAAGCCCTTTTCATCAGCACGGCGGGTCATCGCACCTTCATGCGCTACCTTCTGTTCTTCGCCGGGGTCGGGCTTCTGCTGGCAGCGATCGGGTTGTATGGCGTGCTCGCCTACAACGTCTCGCGGCGGACGCGAGAGATCGGCATCCGCGTCGCCGTCGGGGCGCAACGCGAGGACATCAGCGGCCTCATCCTGCGCCAAGGCTTCGCGCTGGCCCTCGTCGGCGTCGGGATCGGCGTGGCCGTCTCCCTGGCCGCGACTCGTTCGTTGAAGGCATTCCTGTTTGGCGTTCCCGCCCACGATCCCGTGACGTTGCTCGCGGTGGTCGCGGTCATGGCCGCAGTGGCCCTGCTGGCTTGCTGGCTGCCGGCCCGCCGGGCCGCGCGAATGGACCCGATGGTGGCGCTGCGGAGCGAATGAAGTGGAAGCCAGTAACCAGTGATCACTGCCCACTGAATACTTTCCCCAACAAACCATGAACGACCTGAAGTTCGCCCTTCGCCAGTTGCTCAAGAACCCCGGCTTCACCGCCGTGGCCGTGCTCACGCTCGCGCTCGGCATCGGCGCGAATACCGCGGTTTACAGCGTTGTCCACGCTGTGTTGTTCCGGCCGCTGCCCTATCACGCGCCGGAGCGGCTGGTCATCGTGTGCGAGAACAATGTGAAGCGCGGGCTGGGCCCGATGATCGTGCGGCCGGCCAACTTTCTCGACTGGCGCGGGCAGAGTTCGGCCTTCTCGGCGCTGGCGGCAGAAGTCTATGAGTCTTTCAACGTCTCTGGCAACGGCACGCCGGAGCACGTTCACGCGGCACGGGTGACGGCCAATTACTTCGACATGCTGGGTGTGAAGCCGCGACTGGGTCGCACGTTTGCCACGGGCGAGGATGAGCTTGGCCGGCATCGGGTCGTGGTCTTGAGCCACGGTTTCTGGCAACGGCAGTTCGGCGGCGATCCGATGGTGGTCGGCCGGACCCTCCGGCTCAGCGGTGACACCCACACCATTGCCGGCGTGATGCCGGAAGGTTTCCGCAGCTTCAATCCTGCCGGCGTCTATGGCCGGCCCACGGGGGCCGCCGAGGCGGCCTTGTGGGTGCCGTATCCGTTCACCCCGGAAGAAGGGCAGAACCGTTCGTTTCCCTTCCTGCTGGTGCTGGGCCG
Organism: Verrucomicrobiales bacterium; assembly: GCA_043754645.1. GTDB lineage: Bacteria > Verrucomicrobiota > Verrucomicrobiia > Limisphaerales > CANJSG01 > CANJSG01. The sequence continues at coordinate 4,123 of JAYUUX010000134.1, forward strand.
CTTGAAGCCGGGAATGACACCGGCCCAGGCGCAGGGCGAGATGGACACCGTCGCGCGCCGTCTGGAGCAGGCGCATGAATCGCAGCGGGGCTGGGGTGCGACCGTGCTGCCGCTGCACCATGAGCTAGTGGGGCGGTCACGCCCCGCGCTGTTCACATTGCTGGGGGCGGTGGGCTTCGTGCTGCTGATTGCCTGCGCCAACGTGGCGAACCTGCTGCTGGTGCGCGCGGCGGCACGGCGGAAGGAATTCGCCGTCCGCGCGGCGCTGGGGGCGGGATGGCGGCAAACGCTGGGGCAACTGCTGGTGGAGAGCCTGCTCCTCACCGGCCTCGGCACGGCGGCCGGGGTGGTTGTCGCCGGCTGGACCCGCCAGTTCATCGCCGGGCTTGGGCCCACCACGCTGATCCGTCTGGAGGAAGTCAGGCTCGACGGATCGGTCCTGGCCTTTGCCGCGGTGATTTCCATGCTGGCCGCCGCGTTCTATGGCCTGATCCCGCTGCTGCAAATTCACCGGCAGTCCCTCGCGGAGTCGCTGCAGGACGGCGGGCGCGGCGGAAGTTCGGGCAGGCGGGCGGGCAAGCTGCGCAGCGTGCTGGTCGTGGCGCAGGTGGCGCTGGCGCTTGTGCTGCTGATCGGCGCCGGGCTGATGATCCGGAGCTTCCAGGCGCTTGCCGCCGTGGACCCGGGCTTCAACGCGGACCGGGTGCTGGCCCTGGATTTCACGCTGCCCGATCCGCAATACTCGGAGGAAACGAGTCGTCTCGCATTACTGGAACAGTTGCTGGCGCGCGTGGAGGCGCTGCCGGGGATCAAATCCGCCGCGACGGTTTACGGGCTTCCTTTCAGCACCATGCTGAACGCGGCTTCGGCCATCAACTTTCAGGGACGTCCGCTGCCGCCGGGCGAACGCATCGTCGTCGGGCATCGGCAGGCCAGCCCCCGCTATTTCGAGACGATGGGAATCTCCTTGGTGAGCGGTCGGACGTTCACGGCCGCTGACCACGCAGGGTCGCTGCCCGTGGTGATTGTCAACGAGTCGCTGGCACGCGCCCATTTTCCGCAGGGCAATCCGGTCGGGCAGCGGCTCGCCTTTGGCGCGAGCGGGACAAACTGGTGCGAAATCATCGGCGTGGTCAGGGACGTGAAACTCACCAGCCTGGACGGGGAAGCGCGGCCCGAGGTCTATCAGCCGCACCGGCAGAGCGCATTGTGGATGTTCTCGGTGGTCGTGCGGACAGACCTCGAACCGGCTGGCGTCGCCGCCGCGGTTCGCGCCCAGGCGCTGGCCCTGGATGGTGACCTGCCCGCCGCCAACGTCCGCACGCTGTCGCAGGACGTGGCGCGTTCCCTGGGTTCACGCCGGCTCGCCATCTGGCTGCTCGGAATCTTTTCTGTCATCGCGCTGGTCCTGGCCGTCGCGGGAGTTTACGGGGTCATGTCCTTCGTCGTGAGCCAGCGGACGCGCGAGTTGGGCGTCCGCATGGCCCTGGGCGCGTCGAAGGGAGAAATCCTGAAAATGATTGTTGGCCAGGGAGCCAGGCTGGCCGCGTTCGGGCTGGGTCTCGGAGCCGTGGGCGTCGTGGTGTTGCAGCGCGTCATCGCCGGGCAGCTTTACGCGGTCAGCGCCACCGATCCGGTCGTGTTCGCCGGCATCTCTCTGCTGCTGTTTGGGGCCGCGCTGCTGGCCTGTCTGATCCCCGCCTGGCGCGCGTCGCGCGTGGACCCGATGGTGGCGCTCCGCAGTGAATGAAGAAGGGAGAAGGCAGAATGAAGAAACCTTCCAACGCAGCCTGCCGCTCACTCTCAACACCCTTCTGCATTCTACATTCTTCCTTCTGCCTTTCCCCATGAACGACCTCCGCTTCGCCTTGCGCCAGTTGCTCAAGAACCCCGGCTTCACCGTCGTGGCCGTGCTCACGCTTGCGCTCGGCATCGGCGCGAACACGGTGGTGTTCAGTGTAGCCAAGACGGTTCTATTTCGACCTTTGGGCTTCGAAACTGCGGATCGGTTGATGTGGGTTCGCATATTGAATACCCAAACAGGCATAACCGAGGATCGTCTGTCCTGGCGGGACATCGAGGACATCCGTGAATCGACGCAGAGTTTTGAGTAGCTGGCGACGTTCGTGGCGCGCCGTGCAACCTGGGAACAAGGCAATCGCGTCGAGGTGCTCCAAGCGCTTGGAGTGACGTCCAATCTTGCCGACGTGTTGCGCATCCGTCCTGCGTTGGGGCGGATGTTTCATTCCTCGGATGCCGACAAGTCCGCGGCTCCGGTGGTGTTGATCAGCTCCGAGTTATGGCAGGCGCGGTTCGGCGGAAGGCCCGAGGTCGTTGGCCAGACACTTCGGCTAAACGGCGAATGGCGCACGGTGGTGGGCATACTGCCGCCGGGGCTTCAGTTTCCATTGGAACGGGCTCCTGCCGGTGGGACCGGAAGCAATTTGAAGGCGGGGCTTCAGTCCGTCTGGTTTCCGCTGGGGGTCCACGGTGAGGATCGGATAGCGCGCGGGGCGAGAATGTTTCCGCCCATCGGTCGCTTGAAACCCAAGATGACGGAGCAAGCTGTGCGCGCCGAATTGGCGGCGCTTGGACAACGCCTCGCCACAGACCATCCGGAGAGCAACCGCAATCGGAGCTTCGATCTGATGAGCCTCCGCGACCAGATCCTCGGACCGACGCGGCAGGGCATCCCCATGCTTGCCGTGGCGGTGGCCGCGGTATTGCTGATGTGTTGTGTCAACCTCGCCAATCTGCTCCTCACCCGCGGAGTGGCGCGTCAACGTGAACTGGCCGTCCGCCTCGCGCTCGGGGCCGGTCGTAGCCAGATTTTGCAGTCGCTCATGATGGAGAGCGTTCTCCTTTCGCTGCTGGGTGGAGGACTTGGCATCGCGCTGACGAATGGCGCGCTTC
>JAYUUX010000135.1:0-2746 GCA_043754645.1 Verrucomicrobiales bacterium
ACCCATCTCACGGGCTATGTTGTCGAGGTCTGCGATCAACTGGTCGTCGCTGACGGCCGATAGACCCGCTTTTTTTTGAACGCTGCTCGCCCCGGAGTAACCTGGCTGTCCGGATTCAAAACCTACGCATCCCGAAACGCACACAGCTACCGCAGTAATGCCGGCGAAGTGAAGAAGCGTCCTAACGACAATTCTCTGGTTGGGTTGCGCGCTGTGCTTACTTGATTCCATAAGACGGGTCTCTCAGTGGTTACTTGTTTGAGCTTTTCTCCAATCCAACCAAACTAAGTTCAAATCCATAATATGACTCAGAGGCGATCTCCTCATGCCAAAGGACTCGAATCTCGGGGTCCTTTGCGAACTGGAGCATGCCCTTGGTCCACGCCTTCCAGATTCGAGCGTCAATGAAGCCCGCGTGGAAATACATGTATTCCTCCGCACAGAGGTTGAAATAGTCGAAAAGGATCTTGGCGTCATCGGAAGTGAGTTTCTGTCCGGGCTCTCTCTTCAGAATCTCGTTCAACGGATCATTAAGTTTGTCGTAGCGGGAATTGAATTCGCGAAACAGCTCCCTAAAGAGAGTTAGTTGGGCTGAATGGCGGGAATACAGAAAGCCTGTCAGCCCTGCCAACATTGCAACAATGGGAGCAGTGACGGTCAGCAAATCGCGATTCGTTTTCAATGCCCAGCCCACCGTGAGAACGGACCCCAATAGGAAAATCCCCGGATAAACGAGACTCTGTGCCAGCGAAAACCTCAACCTTGTCAGCATCTGGGAAAAAATAGAATGCTCTTCGAACCCTGAGCCAGCTTAAAAAGCGCCCTATTTCCTCGTGCGTCCAGCGTCGCGGGCCTTCTTCGGGAGGCCGGTGAGTTCGGCGACCTTCTCAGGGTGTTTGGCGGAGACGTCGGTGGTTTCGACCAGAAACGAACAACCCAAGAATTGCCCAAGCTTCGTAGGAGCTTTGGGATTCGAAACGGAGCGTGGCCTTCTAGGCCGCAGCGGTTCCGATGGGTAAAGCGGGCAGGATAGAGTCAGCGGATGCCCTGCGATGCAGAGCGTCCCGGCCCTCCCAACCTTGGTGCTCTTCGTGTCCTTCGTGGATGAACCCCGTCCGGCTCAGCTCGACGTCAGCGCGGCGCGGGCGTCGTTGGCGGCGCCGGTCTTCTCGAGGAAGTAGTCGTAGGTGCCGGGATACGCGATCACGCGGCCGGCGTTCACGTGGAGGACCTTGGTCGCAAGCTGGCGGATGAAATGCACGTCGTGCGAGATGAAGACCAGCGTGCCCTCGTAGCGTTCCAGGGCGATCGTGAGCGACTCGACGGTGGTGATGTCGAGGTGTGTCGTGGGCTCGTCCATGAACAGGAGGTTCGGCGGATCGACGAGGAATTTGACCAGGTTCAACCGCGTTTTCTCACCACCGCTGAGGACGCTGGTCAGCTTGAAGATGTCCTCCTTGCGGAACATGAAGGAGCCGAGGATCCCGCGCGCGGCGTCTTCCTGCAGGGCCGGGTTGCTGGCGAGGACCTCTTCCAGGACGTTCTTGTTCGGGTCGAGCGTGGCCGAACGGTGCTGGCTGAAGTAGCCGATCTTCGCGTTGTGACCAAGCTGCCGCGTGCCCTGCTGGAACTCCACGATGCCCGCGAGGATCTTGAGCAGGGTGGACTTGCCGGAGCCGTTCGGGCCGACGAGCACGGTGCGTTCGCCGCGTTCCACGATGAGGTCGAGGCCGGAGTAGACCTTGTTGCTGCCGTAGGCCATGTGGATCCCCTCAAGGATGATGGACCGCTGGCCAAGCCGGGGAGGAACGGGGATCTGGAAACGGAAGGGCTTGCGCGGCGCGATCGGCTTCTCGATGAGTTCGAGGCGTTCGATCTGCTTGAGCTTGCTCATGGCCTGCGAGGCCTTCGACGCGACGGAGCGGAAGCGGTCGGCGAATTCCTGGAGCGCCTGGATTTCCTTCTGCTGGTTCTTGTAGGCGGCGGAATGGCGTTCGTAGCGGGCTTCGCGTTCGACGAGGTATTCGGTGTAGTTGCCCTCGTAGGCGATGAGCTTCCGCTCGGAGATCTCGTGGACCTGCGTGACGACCTCGTCCATGAACTGGCGGTCGTGCGAGATGAGGAGCAACGCGCCGGAATAGTTCTTCAGGTAGTTCTGCAGCCAGAGGAGCGAGAGCAGGTCGAGGTGGTTGGTCGGTTCGTCCAACAGGAGGAGATCCGGCTCCATCACGAGCAGGCGGGCGAGGTGCGCGCGCATGACCCAGCCGCCGCTCATCTCCTTGGCCGGACGGGTGAATTCCGTCTCCTTGTAGCCGAGGCCGACGAGCATCTTCTTGGCCTTGGCCTCGACGTGAGGGTCGTTGAGGGCGTCGTGTTTCGCGTGCGCCTCCATGTATTCCGCGCCGGCCACGTCGCCGGCGGCTTCGAGTTCGTGAAGGCGTTTCTCGAGACGGGGAAGTTCGCTGGCGCGGCCGGTGGCCACTTCGAGCACCGTCTCGTCGCCGACGACTTCGCCCTCCTGCGGGAGGAAGCCGACCATCGTCCACGGGTCGCGTTCCACCACGCCTTCGTCGGGCGTGTTCTTCTTCAGGATGATGGTGAACAGGGTGGTCTTGCCCGCGCCGTTCGGGCCGACGAGCGCCACACGGTCGCCCTGGTTGACCTGCATCGAGGCGTTTTCAAACAGGGTGCGTCCACCCACCGACATCTTGAGATCGCGAATTGTAAGCATGTGAAACCGGCGGCC
>JAYUUX010000136.1:0-3576 GCA_043754645.1 Verrucomicrobiales bacterium
CGCCGCCGAAGTCGATGTAGCGCCGGCCTTGGACGTCCCAGAGATGGTTCCCTGCCCCATGGCTGAAGGCGATCTCGAAGCGGCCGTAGCTGGGAACGACGTAGCGGTTGAACAGTTCCCGCACTTCGGCGAACTGGCTCTGCACGATGGCGGGCGGTGTCGGGACGATCTCTTTCATCAAATCAGGGAGCGCGGTCTATCCCCACCACGCCACGAATCAACTTCATTCTCTCGGAAGAGCTGGTCCGGACAGTCGAAGTTCATCCGCGAAGAGTGCGAAGGAACGCGAAGAAAACCAACCGCAGATAACGCGGACGGAGCAGACAAGAAACAAAATCCTGCGGCTGGTAGGGTGATGCCTTCCGGCCGGCGAGCACCCACAGTATCGGGACCTCCCGGCGTTCCCACGGCGCGCATGGAGTGACGCGCCCTACCAGTCCCTTGTCACCGCTTCACGATGGTCACGTCACCGCCGAGGATGCGTTCGAGGCGGCCGTGTTCGGTGCGGAGGAGGAGCGCACCGTCGTCGTCGAGGCTTTCGGCGCGGCCTTCGATCTGTCGGACGCCGAGGTCGACGGTGACGCGTTGGCCGACGGTGATGCAGCGCTGCTCCCATTCATCGGCCAGCGCGGGGAAGTCGCCGCGGCAGATGCGGGCGTAGTCGCGGTCGAGTTCTTCCAACAGCACGGCGGCGAGCGCGGGGCGGTCGACGGGACGTCCCAGTTCCGCGCGCAATGACGTGGCGACGGAGCGGACTTCGGGCGGGAATTCTTCCTGGGCGACGTTCACATCGAGTCCGATCCCGACGATGAGGTGCCGGATGGAATCGGAGTCGGCCGCGAGTTCGGTGAGGATGCCGGCGGCCTTGCGGCCATTGAACAGGATGTCGTTCGGCCACTTGATCGACGGCTTCAAACCGGTCTGCCGTTCGATGGCGCGCACAAGCGCGGTCGCGGCGGCGACGGTCATCTGGGTGCAGGCCTGCGGACGGAGCGGAGGACGCAGAAGAATCGAGAACCACAGGCCGCGCTTCGACGGCGAAACCCAGCGGCGTCCCATGCGGCCGCGGCCTTTGGTCTGCGATTCAGCAAAGACGACGACGCCTTCCTTCACGCCGTCGCGGGCGAGCTTTTCGGCGACGTCGTTGGTGGAGGTGGTTTCCTCGAAGACGCGGATGTCGCGCCCGATGATCTGGTCGCCGGACATGCGCGCGAGCAGATCGTCGGCATGGAGAAGGTCGGGCGAAGCGAGGAGGCGATAACCCTGATGCGGGCTGGCGGAGATGTCGTAACCGAGCTTCCGTAGATCTTCGATGCGAGCCCAGACGGCGGCGCGGCTGATGCCCAAGCGCGTCGCGAGATCGGCACCGGAAACGCCATCGGGACCGGCGCGGCGGAAGGCGGAGAGGATCTGGGCGTCGACGGTCATCGTCAGAGTTTGAAGTCGAGCCCGATATCGACGGCGCGGGCCGAATGTGTGAGCGCCCCGACCGAGATGTAGTCCACGCCCGTCTCGGCGATCCCGCGGACGGTCTGGAGATTCACGCCACCGCTGGCTTCGGTCTTGGCCTTGCGGCCGACGATCCTGACGGCTTCGTGGAGGCTGTCGTTGCTCATGTTGTCGACCAGGATGATGTCGGCTCCGGCGGCCACGGCCTGCGCGACCTGCTCCAAGGTGTCCGCCTCCACCTCGACCTTGAGCTTGGGATACTTCGCGCGCGCCCGGGCCACGGCGGCGGCGATGGCGTTGGGTTTGGCGTCGCGCACGGCCACGAGGTGGTTGTCCTTGATGAGCACCCGATCCCAGAGACTGATGCGGTGGTTCACGCCGCCGCCGCAGGTGACGGCGTATTTCTGGGCGAGGCGAAGACCGGGCGTGGTTTTCCGTGTATCGAGAATCTTGGCCCGCGTGCCGGCGACTTCATCGACGAACTTCCGCGTCAACGAAGCCACGCCGGAAAGCTGCTGGACGAAGTTGAGCGCAACGCGTTCCGCCGAGAGCAACGCCTGCGAGGAACCGGAGATGGTGAGGAGCGTCCGGCCGGCTTCGACAAGTTCGCCATCCTTCGCGCCGGGCTTGAGCTTCACGGTGACGGAGCGTTGGCGGAAGGCGGCCTTGGCGAACTCGAGTCCGGCGACGACGAGCGGTTCGCGGGCCCGCATCTCGGCGAAAGACGAGTGTGAACGCGGCACCGTGGCCAGCGTGGTGGCATCGCCCGAACCCAGGTCCTCGCGCAGGGCGGCACGGACGAGGCTGGTGACATATCGCGGATCAAGCGCCGACATGGGCGAAGACTGGTGGCGCACCGGAACAGTGCCAAGCGCCAACCCTGTCCACTTCGCGCTTGGGCTGCGTCCGTGATTTCGTCCAAGGTCTTCGCATGAACCCCACGCGCCTGCTGCTCACGTTCGCTTCCGCCCTGCTTCTCCTCGCGGGAAGCGGCTGCACGTCCACTCGAACTGCCGCGGTCGTGCTGCCGCCGCTCGCTTCGACCAACAAGTATGCCAAGGAGTTGATGGCCTTCGAGGCGAAGGACGCGGCCAATCCGCCGCCGAAACGACCGATCATCTTCACCGGCAGTTCGTCGTTCCGCCTCTGGACCAACGTCACGACCGACTTTCCCAACATGGGCATCGTGAACACGGGCTTCGGCGGATCCCAACTGAGCGACGTGCGGGAGCACTTCGAGCGGGTGATCCTGAAGTATCAGCCGCGGCAGGTGCTGATCTATTGCGGGGGCAACGATCTCAACGCGAAGAAATCCGTCGCGCAGGTGGTCGCGGACTTGAAGGAAGTCGTGGGCCGCATCCACCGGGAACTTCCAAAATGCCGGGTCGCTTACGTGTCCATCGCCTTGAACCCGGCCCGATGGGCCCAACGGGAACAGGTCATCGCCGCCAACGCGGAGATCGAGAAGTTCATGGCGGCCGATTCCCGTCGCAGATTCATCGACGTCACTCCGGCCATGCTCGGTGCGGACGGGCTGCCGAAGCCCGACATCTTCGTTGCCGACAAACTCCACATGAACCGCAAGGGCTACGAGCTGTGGGCTCCGGTGATCCGGCCCTATCTCATGCGGAAGTGACGCCGGCCGGGCGAGACTCCCGGCCGACGGACAGGCTGAAATCCTTTTGCACGGAAACCGGGCTGCGTCATCTTCCGCGCATGGCCAATCTCATCCTTCGCCCGGACTGGTTCATTCCTGAGCGCCTCGCCACTTCCGAGAGCGCCTTCGTTCATCGCCGCCAATTCCTCCGCCAGATGGCGACGGCCGGTCTCGGCGTGGCCGGACTGGCGACGGGGGGAATCGACGGCTTCGCCGCGGAAGCCCAACCGGCCGGGTGGCCGGCGAAGCGTAACGCCGACTTCAACCCGGGTTGGCAACTGACCAACGAACGTGTCGCTTCGACCTACAACAACTTCTACGAGTTCACGCTCTCGAAGGACGTCCACAAATACGTGGCGAAATTCACCACAACGCCATGGCCGATCGAGATCACTGGACTTTGCGAGAACTCGTAGAAGTTGTTGTAGGTCGAAGCGACACGTTCGTTGGTCAGTTGCCAACCCGGGTTG
>JAYUUX010000137.1:0-5263 GCA_043754645.1 Verrucomicrobiales bacterium
GAGTTCGCCCACAGGCCGCTTCTCCACACGCGCCGCGATGCTGCACGGAAAGTGCGCCAAAAGATTCGTCTGCGCATCGAAGGCCTGGAGTGTTTTCGCTGAAAGCTGGATGCGGAGAAACGCCGCCCGCGTTTTCGCCGGAGGCTTTTCCACGAACGGCACGACCAGCACGGAACCTGCGGCCACGTTGGTCCAATTGACTCCGGGATTGAGCAGCTTGATCTGCGCGGGATGGCTCCAAGCCCGCTCCGCCACCTGTTCGAGCAGCGTCTCGTGATCGAGCCGGGGCTGCTGCGATTTGCCCAGCCACGTATCGCTCACCGGCATGAGACGCGCGAGGTCCGCAGCGGTGACGACGGCGTTGGTCATGGCGGGCTCGCGGATCAGCAGCTTCTGCCGGGTAGCGGCGTCGAGTTCTCCAGACTGCGCCAAACCCTGCTGCATCTGGAATGCCCGAACAGCCGCACGCGTCTGGCTGCCCATGGCTCCGTCGAACGAACCGCTTGAAATCCCAAGGCGGGCCAGCGCGATCTGGGCTTCCAACGTTCCACGAACCGGCCGGCCTCCGCTGACGACTACCGTGGGTATCGGTCCATTCGTGCCCGGCGAGGGCAACGGCGTGATCGCACCCCGGAGAGTGTTCGAATCAACCTTGTTGGTGGAGAAAACGCGGACGATCGGTTCCGTCGGACCTCTGGAGACGGGCGGATTGGTGATCACCGGCAGCGGGGTCGTGTAATTGGTCGGCCAAGCCGCCAGACGATTGGTCGCCGGCGGTGGCACCACCGCATTCGTTGGCAGGCCCGCAACAGGCTTCAGGCCGACAACGGGCACGTCATTCGTCACAAACACCACGACGCCGTTGGTCTTGAATGCACGGATCAACGGAGTCGACACGTCAACTACCGCCGAGGTCCCAGCCTGACGGGAAACGATGACCGGCGTCGCAACACCATCTCCAACCCGCGTTTCGGGAGAACGTCCCGTAAACCACCAGAGCGCGACCCCACCGGCAGCGGCGAGGATGAGCAGCAGGAACAGCTTCCCGATCACGCCACCGGATTGGTGGCGCTTCGAGGACTTCGTCGAAAGCCGCTTCGAGTCACGAGGCACCCGTAGGGATTAATCGATTCCTACACTCCCGACCAAGCGCCAAAGTGACTTGGCTAAGACTTGGGAAGCGAAGCCGGTGAGATTCACGGATGGCGGGGGAGTTTGTCGTTGCGTGCCATTGAACGGCGGGAGTCCTATCCAGAAAACCACCGTTGTTCGAAAGCCAACCCGTTCCGTGCCAATGAAAACCCGCCTGCTTCACCTGATCGCTTTCCTCGTCTCGTTGCTCCTTTCCCCCGCCGCAATCGCAGCGACCAGGACCTGGGACGGCGGGGGCGACGGAAACTCCTGGACCAATGCCGCCAACTGGAGCGCCGACACGGTTCCCGTCGCCGGAGACGACGTCGTGATCGATGTCGTCGGAACCAATGCGACCATCCGCTACACGGGCGGTTCCGTGACGCTGAGTTCGCTGCGTTGCGAGGAGAACTTCAGCCTGCTGGCGGGAGGAATCACCGTGACCAACGGTGCGTCCTGGTCGCATGGCGGCCTGCTCATGGCGGCCGATGGTGCGTTGACCGTGCAACGAGCTGGAACGTCGTTCACCTCCACCGGCGACGTCGCCATCAACGGCGCCCATCTCTCTGCCCAAAGCGGAGCCACGCTGTCGCTGCCCACGCTGGCCAACTACACCGACACCAGCGGCTGCTGCGGTTCGCTCTTCGAGGCGGTGGGCGCGGCGAGCCTTTTGGACCTGCCGGCGTTGACGAATCTGACGGGCAATCCTTCCTGGAGCATGACCGTTCGGTCCTTGAGCGGGGGACAGGTCAACGTCAGCAACCTCGCGCGGATCAACGACTCGCTCGTCTATGTGCTGGCCGACGGCATCAACAGCTCGGTGAAGCTCGATGCGCTCACCACGCATACGAACGGCCGGGTCATTTTCCTCGAAGCGCGCAACAACGGTTCCATCCAGTCGTCGAATCTCGTCGACGCCTCCCGGGTTGAATTCTCCATCGGCACCACGGGCAACCTGCCCACCGCCCAACTGGCCCGGCTCTTCAGCTTCACCGTGAACGGCCAGAACCGCGTTCTTCCGGCGGTCACCAACATGGACGGCGGGAGCCTCATTGCCCTGGGCGGGGCCACGATCAGCCTTCCGGCGCTGGCGACCTACTCGGATACAGCGGGCTGCTGCGGCTCGGATTGGCAGGCGAACGGGGCCGGCAGCACCGTCAGCCTTCCCGGCCTGACCAACCTGAACGGCAATCCCACCTGGGCCATGAACGTGCGGGCGCTGGCCGGCGGCCAAGTGCAGCTCGCTGCCGCCAACCGGGTATCCGATGGCCATGTCAACTTCCTGGCCGACGGAGCGGGCAGCGTCGTGGCCCTGCCGATGCTCGCGACGCAGTCCAACCCTGGACGCATCCTCTCCTTCGAGGCCCGCAACCTCGGATCCATCCAGACCCCGCTGCTCGTGGATGGTGCCGGAGCCACCTTCACCCTGCGGACCGGCGGTTCGCTGAGCCTCTCCCAGCTGAACCGATCCCGGGGATTCACCATCCAGGGCACCAACCTGTCCCTTCCGGCGCTGACCAATCTCGACGGGGCCAGCATCTCGGTTAGCTCCGGCGCCACCCTCGCGCTTCCGGGACTCACGAGGTTCACCGACACGGCGGGCTGCTGCGGCGTGCTGTGGGAGGCCAATGGTCCCGGCGCCGTGCTCAGTTTTCCGGCCCTGACCAACCTCGCCGGAAATCCCACTTGGACTCCGACCATCCGGGCCTTGGCCGGCGGCCAGATCCAGCTCGGAGCCGTGACGCAAATTCCCGACAGCTACCTCTACTTCCTCGCCGACGGCACCAACAGCCTCGTCAACCTCGGCAGCTTGGCGGCTTACAACGGTCCGGCCCGCACCATTTCGTTCGAGGCGCGGAACGCCGGTTCCATCTCCGCGCCGCTGCTGGTCGACGGCGCGTGGTCGTCCTTCGCCGTGCGCAGCGGCGCCACCTTGAATCTCAACCAACTGACACGCTTCGCCGGCCTGACCGTCGACGGCGGTCTCCTGAATCTCCCGGCGGTGACCAACATCAACGGCGCCAATCTCAGCGTCACCGGCGGCGGCAACCTGACGCTGCCGGGCATCGCCCAATACGCCGACACCGGCGGTTGCTGCGGCGCGTTGTGGGAAGCCACCGGAAGCGGCTCCAGTCTCAGCCTGCCCGCCCTCACCAGCCTCGCCGGCAACGCGGCCTGGACCATGACCGTGCGGTCGACCGCCGGAGGTCGGATCCATCTCGGGGCGGTGGCGCTGATCCCGGAGAGCAATCTCTCGTTCCTGTCCGACGGCGTGGGCAGCCGCGTGGTGCTCTCCAATCTCACCTCCTACGCCAGCATCGGGAAGTCCGGCTGGTTTGAAGCCCGCAACTCCGGCGTCCTGGAACTGACGCCCGGACCGTTCAGCGCCACGCGCGCGACGGTTACAGTGCAGTCCAACGGCGACATCCAGACCGGTTCACTCGCGCTGTATCCGGGATCAATCCTTCAAGGCAACGGACTCTTCGACGCCGATGTCTTCAACCAGGGCGGCACCATCGCGGCGGGAACCTCCGCCGGTGTCCTGACCCTCGCCAGCAACCTCGTCCAGAGCAGCGGCACGATCTTGGCGGAGATAGGCGGAGCGGTGGCCGGAACCAACTACGACCGCATCGTGGTAAACGGTTCAGCCTCGCTAAACGGCACGCTGCAGATTTCGCGTCTGAACAACTTTGTGCCGAACATCACGAACACGTTCGTCCTGCTCACCGCGACGAACGTCACGGGTGGATTCACCAACTTCATCGGACTCGACGCCGGAGGCAGCCTGGAGTTCGTCCCCGGCGTCTCCAGCAGCAATGTTTCCCTCTCGATGGCGTTTTCATCTGGGCCGAGAATCATCGGCCTGTTCCCGACCAACGCCGTCTCGAACGTTCTCAGCAGCTTCACGGTCACCTTCAGCGAGCCGATCGTCGCCGGAACCTTCACCGCCGCGGACGTGGTTCTGACAGGCCCGTCCGGGAACATCCCGATCACCGCGATCGACCCGTTGGGGCAGTCGAACTCGGTCATCCGCTTCGCCGCGCATGCGACTCAGGGAAACTACAGCCTGGCAGTCGGGCCCAACATCACGGACGTGGCCGGCAATCTGATGAACCAGGACGGTGACTCCACCAATGGCGAAGCCGCACAGGACGCGTTTCAAACTGTCGTCGCGCTGACGGACAACGCTCCCCCGACCGTCGCCTCGGTCACACCGTCCGGGGGCGTCATCAACAACGTCTCCTCCCTGTCCATCGTCTTCAACGAACCCCTGCTCGCCGGCACGTTCACCGCCGCCGACGTCTCCCTGAGCGGACCCTCGGGCAGTATTCCGCTGACCACCCTGACTTCGTCGGACGACAAGACGTGGACCGCCGCGTTTGCCACGCAATCCACCCAAGGCACCTACGCGTTCAGCATCGGGCCCAACCTCCAGGACTCGCAGGGCAACAACATGGTCGCGGCTTATCCGGGAACATTCACGATCGACCGCTCCGGCCCCGTCGTCACTGGCATGACGCCGTCGGGCAGCATCACGCAGGCGGTGGCTTTCGTGGATCTGGCGTTCAGCGAAGTGCTGAACGCGGCCACGTTCACCACGGCCGACGCGACGTTGACCGGACCTTCCGGCGTCGTCGGCCTGGCATCGGTCTCCGGCATTGGCGGCAGCACCTACCGGATCGCGTTCCCGCAGCAGGCGAGCAGCGGCACCTACACGCTGATCGTTGGGCCGACGATCAGCGACCCCGCGGGCAACCTGATGAACCAGGACGGCGACGCGACCTTCGGCGAAGCCACCCAGGATCGTTACACGAACAGCTTCACCGTCAGTTCACCCGACATCGCCGTGCTGGCCGTCGCCGGACCGACCAATGCCCTGCCCGGCCAGATCATCACGGTGAGCTGGCAACTGACCAACTCGGGCAACGCCCCGGTGAGCCGAACCATCGCCGAAGTCGTCTCGCTCTCCAGCGACGCGGCCATCAGCAACGACTTCCGCGTCGCCGTCTTCGCCATGACCAACGTCCTCGCTCCAGGCGAATGGCTCGGACGGACACAGCAAGTGACGATGCCCGTGAACGGCCCGGCCGGCATTCTCCGCCTCGTCGTCCACGCGGACGCCAACGACGAG